>JADFUS010000010.1 GCA_015222165.1 Bacteroidota bacterium | reverse complement strand
TCCTTCAGGAGTTACATTTTCTTGTTTTGAACAACCAGCAAAAATTATTGCCATGGTTGCTAACATAAATATTTTTTTCATTTTATTTAAATTTAAATTATATTTTTTTATTCAGGGACGATTGTAGTTGTAGTTCCTTCAGTCCAGTCAACAATAGTAGGTTCTGAAATTAGAATAGGGTTATTGCTTATAGTTACATTATAGATATAGCGTTTACCTGCTTCGAATTGAATACCAGTTGGTGTTGAGCTTACTGTTGTATTAACTGTTATGTTGTTATAGTCAAAAGCAAAAGTTCTATCTGTTGTTCCTGCATTAACAAGAATAAAATATGATTTTACTGTGGTTGAAAGAGTTTTAGATCCGTCTGCAACAGTTAAAAGAATTTCACCCTTTTCTCCAGTTTCATCGGCTGTAATTCCAGTAATAGAGCCTGTACCAAAGTCAAATCCAAAAGTAGGAGCTGTACCAAGTGCTACATTTGTACCTATTATTTTTACGTTGTTAAGGTCTGCATTTTTTACACTTTCATCTATTTTTACATCAAGTTGAACAAGTGCAAGGGCATGACTAAAAGATAATTCTACAGGACTACCAGTTGTTTTGCCTTTTTCTACAGCACTAGTATATAAGAAATCTTGTCCAGAGATATCTCCATTTTGTGCATTGATAGCTGGCATAACAATTTCACCGCCGTTAAGAGCAACACCTGGATAATATCCAAAGAATTCTATAGATGCGTCAGATTCTGTGTTTTTTGTCCAGTAACTTGGAGTTTCTGCTGTAGTCCAAGCTCCAGAAGTAGCACCACGAGTATAAAGAATATTTTCTCTGTCGTTTGCTTGAACTGGGTGATTGATATAAATACCTAATACATCAGATTGTTTCCATGTAGCAGATCCAGATTCTGTCATAGTAGTTTTTGTTTGTTCCATGTTTATTTTTGGAGCAAAACTAATCTCATCATTTTGTGTAGTAAGTTTTTCTTGTTTTGAGCAACCTGCAAATATCATTGCCATAGTTGCGAAAAGTAACATTTTTTTCATAATAGTTATAGTTTAGTTATTTTTAATTTATTTTGCTTCAATATCTCCAAGGTCTATCTCTTCCCAAACTTCTATTTTTGTTATAAAAGTTATGTCTTTAGAGTTGTTAATATATATGTCAATTTTTAAATCTTTTGTATTATCAACGTTATCTATCTCTTTAAAGTCTCTTTCTATAAAATAGTGCTTTTGGCTATCTTTGAAATAAATATCAAGATACAACTTTTTAGGAGTATTCTCTTTTAATCCTAAATGATGTATACTTCCTTTCATAATACCAGCTTGATATTCGCTTTTTGTTTCTTCGGCAAAAGATAGTATAGCTTTGTGGTTTATTGTTTTGCTTGTTTGTAGATCACCATTATTAAGATCTATTCCGCTTGCAAATCCATAAATAGTGGCACTGCATTGGTACATAGAATTTACATCTGTAAAATGGACAAAAATATTAATATTTTTTGATATCCTTTCCAGTTTAAAGTTCTTCTTAGTTGTGCAGTCTTTTTTTACTACAATTTGTTCTAAAAATGAGCAGTAAATTCTTGATGGTTGTTTAGAATTAAGAGCTTCAATATCATTTGATGATATTATTGATGGGGTATTGCAATTATAGATATTTGTTAATTCTACATTCTCTGTTTTATTTGAAAAAGCGAGAATATTATAAATTCCTGCTTCAAGTTCTATCTCTTTTTCAGTTTTAGATAAAAAATCTTTTAAAACCATCTCTTTTGCTATTAGTCCTTTATCGTTATATATTATAACAGCGAATTCATCGCTATCAGAGAATTTAGGTTCATCTTTACTCTTGTTAAAGTCTAAGTCAATGCCTTCTAATATTCCTTGATTATGAAATTCTAAAGTTCTTTTTTCTCCGCATGAAAATAATATAAACACAATTAGAGATAATATGAAAAATATATTTCTTTTCATCGATTATCTCCTCTCTTTTTCGTTAAAAACTTATTCCCAAAACGGTATGTTATAGAGACTTTGGCTTTTGTGATACCATAGTAATTTATATATTTTTTATCACCTCTATTATAGAAATTAATATTGTTTTGTGTAGAATATTCGATGTTATGAAATCTGCTATATCCAACACCAATTGTAAATTCTAATAACCAATTATCTATGTTATTTTTTATACTTAAAGGTTTTGTGTATCCCCATGTTGCTCCTATGCCCCAAGCGTTACCTTGATTTCCTGGCTTGTCAGCTTTTAACTTTATATCATATTCACTTAGTTGTCCATATATTCCTACACGGTGTCCGAAAAATGGTTTCTCTTTTGAAAACCAATATCTAAATTCGGGGCTAATATTTTCTATCATATATAGATTTTTTTCTCCTCCAAAAGAGAGCCATGTTGTTTGCCCAGAAAGGTTAAAAGAAAGAAAATCTTTTATGAAAAATTCTACTTCTACATTAGGAAGTAGTGCTACCCAATATAAAGTATTTGTTGATATTCCAAATAGTTTTTTTGATTTTTTAGGTCTACTAGATGAGGCTTTGTGTACAATTTCATTAGAGTTTATATATGCTTCCTTTTTGTTTCTAATAAAAGAAACAGTAGTAATAATCTCTTCATTATCCCACGTAATAGCTTCGTTTTTTATGATAAAAAATCCATCTGTAATTGAATATCTATCTGATAGATATTTTTTTATATTGAATGAACGAGAATATGTTTTTTCAAGATCTGTATTTTCAAAAGGGGTAATATATCCTATTATAGAAACTTTTAATTCACCACTATTTATTTCTTTTCTATTTTCTTTTATGAAGTAATCAAGCTCTAGTAGAATAGTGTTATTTGTATCGTAATTTGTTTTTAATATTGTGCTATTATTTTCAAATTTAATTATATAACTTTTATATGCTTTATTTGTAATTGAACTATCAGTAGTTGATATGTTTTCTTGTGCGGATACATTACTATACCACCCATTCATAATTACAATGAAAAGGGTTAGAATAATATATTGTATACGCAATTTAGTCATACTTATTTTAATATTAGAGAAAATATTTTTTTATTAGAGTTAGCTAGCTATCTTTCTATAACAAAGATAAAAAAAATATTAAATATTATGGACTTTTTCCTTAAAAAGAGAAGTGTAGTTTTTTTATATTATTGTAATATGTTATAATACAGTTGTTTAATATTATAATATTTGATATATTATGTGCTATTATTTGTTTATATCTTCTTATTTACGTTGTTTTATGCTGTATATGTAGGTTTATTTAATAGATGCTATTATTTAGAATAATTTATCTTTAATGATTTTTAGTATTATCGTTTTATTATTAATACAAAAAAACAGAACAATTATATTATAATTGTTCTGTTTTTTATTGAATAAATTGTAGTTTACTATTTCTCGAAAGATTGAGCAACAGTAACAGCAACAGCAACAGTAGCACCTACCATTGGGTTGTTACCCATTCCTATGAATCCCATCATCTCAACGTGAGCAGGAACTGAAGAAGAACCAGCAAATTGAGCATCTCCGTGCATACGACCCATTGTATCTGTCATACCATATGAAGCAGGACCTGCACCCATATTATCTGGGTGAAGAGTACGACCTGTACCACCACCTGATGCAACTGAGAAATAATTTTTACCTTGTTCTAAGCACTCTTTTTTATAAGTACCTGCAACTGGGTGTTGGAAACGAGTTGGGTTTGTTGAGTTACCAGTAATAGAAACGTCAA
This sequence comes from Bacteroidota bacterium, assembly GCA_015222165.1. Lineage (GTDB taxonomy): Bacteria > Bacteroidota > Bacteroidia > Bacteroidales > Rikenellaceae > JADFUS01. The sequence goes on along the minus strand of JADFUS010000010.1, from coordinate 5,311 downwards.
CGCCTTCACTATGCATGATTGCAACGCCTTCACGTACATCATCAGCACCGTAGCAATTTACTTCGCCACGAAGACCTTTAGAATAACGAGTTCTATTAACAACTTTTAACTCACTTGTATAATAGTCAAATTCAGTTTGAACATAAGAAAAACCATTGATACGAGAAATAATCATAGCTGCATCTTTTCCAAGACCGTTAAGGATTACTCTCAATGGAGATTTACGTACTTTGTTTGCCATAAGAGCGATTTTGATAGCTCCCTCAGCAGCTGCAAATGATTCGTGACCAGCAAGGAAAGCGAAACATTGTGTTTCTTCACGAAGAAGTCTTGCAGCAAGATTACCATGACCAATACCTACTTTTCTATCTTTTGCTACAGAACCTGCAATACAAAAAGCTTGAAGACCTTCACCAATAGCTTCAGCAGCGTCAGCAGCAACTTTACACTCTTTTTTCAAAGCAATAGCTGCACCTACAACGTAAGCCCAACCTGCATCTTCAAAAGCGATAGTTTGAGTTTCTTTAGAAATTGTGTATGGGTCGAAACCTGCTTTATCACAAAGAGCTTTTGCTTCTTCTAGAGAAGAGATTCCATATTTATTTAATACCGCATTTACCTCATCGATACGACGGTCATAACTTTCAAAAAGTGCCATATATATTATTTTTTTTCGGTTGCTACAAATTATTCGTTACGTGGATCTATGTATTTTACTGCTTCGTCAAAACGACCATAGCTTGATTTAGCTTTTATTAAAGCTTCATTAGCATCTATTCCTGTTTTGATGAAATCCATCATTTTACCAAGATGAATAAATTCATATCCAATAACTTCGTCATTTGCATCAAGTGCCATACGAGTACAGTAACCTTCAGCCATTTCAAGATAACGACAACCTTTAGCAAGAGTTCCAAACATAGTACCTACTTGAGAACGAAGACCTTTACCTAAATCTTCAAGACTAGCACCAATTGGAAGACCACCTTCAGAGAAAGCAGATTGAGAACGACCGTAAACAATTTGTAAGAACAATTCACGCATAGCAACATTTATAGCATCGCAAACAAGGTCTGTATTTAATGCCTCAAGGATAGTTTTACCAGGAAGAATTTCTGAAGCCATTGCAGCAGAGTGAGTCATACCTGAACAACCTAGAGTTTCAACAAGAGCTTCTTCGATAATACCATCTTTAATGTTTAATGTTAGTTTGCAAGCACCTTGTTGAGGAGCGCACCAACCCACACCGTGAGTTAAACCGTTAATATCTGAAATTTGCTTTGATTTAATCCATTTTCCTTCTTCGGGAATTGGAGCTGGTCCATGATTAGGACCCTTTTTTACAACACATTGTTGTTGTACTTCGTGTGAATAAATCATGTTTATTTTTATTTATTGTTAATGTTTATTTATGTTTGGTTTGTAAATTTTCAAGTGCAAGTTTAATCAAAAAAAACTAGATAAGCAAATTAAAATACATACTATAAGGTATTGTTATTTAAAGCATATTGTTTTTACATATACTGTTATTGTTTTTTACTAATTAACTTAATTTCTTTTTTGTAATTAAAATGTTATCTTTGTCTTGGAAGAATATTATTACTTTTGAAGCTTAAAAAATCCATTAAATTACTGTTGGCTTAAATTTTGCATTTCATTATATCATATATAGTATTCTTTTAGATTAAGATAATTATAAATGGATATATAGGATATGGATAATTTTAAAAAGTTAAAAGCGACAGAAATTACGCAAAATCTCATTGGTTTAATTTCTAAAAGTATGCTTATTACGGCTGGAGAGAGAGATAATTTTAATACTATGACAGCAAGTTGGGGAGGGGTTGCTTTTCTTTGGAATAAACCTGTTGTATTTATTTTTGTTCGCCCAGAACGTTATACAAATTATTTTTTGGAAAATACAGATACTTTTTCGCTCTCTTTTTTTGATGATTCCTATAAAAAACAACTATTGTTTTGTGGAACAAAATCGGGGAAAGATGTTGATAAAGTAAAAGAAACTGGTCTAACTCCTTTGTTTACAAAAGAGGGAACTCCAATTTTTGCGGAAGCAGAATTGTTGTTGGAGTGTAAAAAACTTTATGTAGATAAGTTTAATGAAGAATTTTTCTTGGATAAAGATATGTTAGAACAGTTTTATGGCGAAAAAGGAGGCTTACATCGTATATTTATTGCCGAGGTAACTAATGTATGGCAAAAAGATGAGTAATCAATTAACTTTTTTTTCTTCAGAAACTTCTTCGGAAATGGAATTGCCTTATTCAGAATCGGGTGTATCAGCTGGGTTTCCTTCTGTTGCTGAAGATATGATGGGTTTATCTTTAGATTTAAATAAAGAGCTTGTAAGAAATCCTGCATCAACTTTTTTCGCTCGTGTAAGTGGGGTGTCTATGATTGATGAAGGTATTGATGAGGGCGATTTACTTGTTATAGATAAAAGTGTTGAACCTTCAAATAACTGTTTGGCAGTTTGCTTTTTAGATGGGGAGTTTACTCTAAAAAGAGTGAAATTTGAAAAAGAATGTGCTTGGCTTATGCCTGCAAATGAAAAATATAAACCAATTAAAGTGACTTCCGATAACGAGTTTTCGATATGGGGTGTTGTTAAATATTTAATTAAAAAAATATAGTATGGAAGAGATGAATAGAAAAGTTGAAAAAGTACTATTAAAAGGTAATGTGATGAGTCTTGCATCTATTGATGAAGATGGTTTTCCACGTCCTGTTCCTATGCAGAAAATAGGTTCAGAAGGCGCCAATATAGTGTGGTTTGCTACGGGCATGGGTTCGTCAAAAGTTTATAATTACCGTAATGATGCAAAGGCGGGTTTATCTTTATATTTAGATCATAATAGTATTGTTATGACTGGAATTGTTGATATCGTTACAGATAAAGCAATTAAAGCAAAGTTATGGCAAGAAAGTTTTGTAGAATATTTTCCAAAAGGTGTTGATGATCCAGATTTTGTTTTGTTGAAATTTACAGGAAAAAAAGCTTCTGTTTGGATTGATAAAGATTTTGCTAAATTAACATTTTAAGGATATAGATGGTTGGTCTTTGTGATTGTAATAACTTCTTTGTTTCGTGCGAAAGGGTGTTCGCTCCCCAATATAATAATCGTCCGACTATTGTGTTAAGCAGTAATGACGGTTGTATAATCGCACGAAGCAATGAAGCTAAAGCCTTAGGTTTAAAAATGGGACAACCGTTATATCAGGTTAAAAATATTATAAAACGTTATGATATAAAGATTTTTTCAAGTAACTATTTCCTTTATGGAGATATGTCAAACAGAATAATGGCAACGTTACGTTCTAATGTACCTGAAATAGAAGTATATTCAATAGATGAGGCTTTTTTGAATTTTGATGGTTATGAAACTTCAAAACTTCAAGAATATGGATTAAAACTCTCTTCTATAGTAAAAAAAAATACTGGAGTTCCAGTAAGTTTAGGTATAGCACCAACTAAAACTTTGGCTAAAATAGCGAGTAAATTATGTAAGAAATACCCAAAGTTAAACGGTTGTTGTTTAATGTATCGTAGTGAAGATATTGAAAAAGTGCTTAAAAGATATCCTATAGAAGATGTTTGGGGTATTGGTAGGGCATATTCTAGGAAATTATTGGCTTTAGAAATTGTAACAGCTTATGATTTTGTTTCTCTTCCTGCAGAGTGGGTTAAGAGAAATATGAGTATTGTTGGGTTTCGGATTTGGCAAGAGCTTAAAGGAGTTCCTGCGGTGAAATTTGATAATTCTTCTCCTGACAAACAATCTATATGTGTGTCAAAAAGTTTTTCTAAAGAGATAGAAAAAGTTGAGGAGCTTGGTTCGGCGATATCTACATTTGTAACTTCTGCGTGTGAGAAACTTAGAAAGCAGAAAAGCTGTTGTTCTCAGCTACAAATTTTTATATATACAAATAGACATAAAATTACAGCTTTACAACATTCTGAAAGTAGGGTAGTTATGTTTGATATTCAAACAGATAGCACTATAGAGATAGCTCAAAAGGCAAATGAAATTTTAAAAAGTATTTTTAAAAAAGGATATGCTTATAAAAAAGCTGGAGTTGTTTTGTCGCATATATCTCCAAAATTAAGAGTTCAAGGAGATTTGTTCGATAAGATAGATAGAAATAAACATACTCGCTTGATGGGAGTAATAGATTCATTAAATAGTGATTTGGGGCGTAATAAAGTGTCGTTGGCTTCAAATACAGATATATTCAATATAAGTAGTAGTGAGTTTCGTTCTGATGAATATACCACGAAATGGGAAGATATTTTAAGAGTGAAAGTCTAAAATTAATATTTAAAATATTAGATTATGGAAGTACCTCATTTAAAAAAACAAGAATTTTTGACCAAAGTGGACGACTATGAAAAAAATGCTAAAGAGTGGTGCTTTTTAGGTTCACGTCCTATGTTAATAGATTTTTATGCTAAATGGTGTGGTCCTTGTAAAATGTTAGCACCTATCGTTGAGCAACTTTATGAAGATTATATGGGAAGGATTGATTTTTATAAAATTGATATTGATCAAGAGAAAGATTTATCTTCTATTTTTGGAATTCAGAGTATTCCGACACTTCTTTTTATCCCTTTGAAAGGTAGTCCATATATTTCTCGTGGAGCAATGAATAGGGTAGATCTTAAAAAAGAACTTGAAAAATTACTGTAATATGTAATATAAAAGTTCTATTATTTTTTAAATAAATATTGCGGTTTGTAAATATTTTAATATATTATATGCAATTATATATTATTAAAACCCCTAAATTTATTTAAAAAATCTAAACCATGAAGAAAAATTTATTTTTTGCTTCATTTTTGATGGCAATGGGAATTTTTACGAGTTGCTCGAAAAATGAGACGTTAAGTGTCAATCAAGTTCCAAATGAAATAAGTATAAGAGCTTATACAAGTTCACCCACTAAAGCAGATATTATTAATACAACAAATCTAAAAAAGTTTGTTGTATTTGGCTATCAAACAGAAACAGATTATGAAGGAGTAGGTGTGTTAGGTACTCCTTATATTGATGCTCTTGCTGTAACAAGAAAAGATGATTCTGAAAATTGGAGCTATGATAATAATTATTATTGGCCTATTGATGGCAAAAAAATACAGACTTTTGCTTTTTCTCCAAAAGATGAATTAGTTTCTGATTATTTAACTTCTGAAACAGATTATCCAAGTTTTAAATATATTGTTGGAGAAGCTGGTTCAACTCAAAAAGATTTAGTAGTGTCTAGTCTATTAAATTTGGTTAAACCAGAAAAAAAT
>JADFUS010000052.1 GCA_015222165.1 Bacteroidota bacterium | reverse complement strand
TATTTATCTAGAAAATTGACAATTTCACTATTTACTGTCTCTTGGCTAATTGTGCTTTGATCCGAAGATTTAACATTTTGAGCAACAGCGTCGATTATGCTTTTTTTAACATTATCCATACACATCTCTTTTGCTTTTTCAATGTTGTTTGAAATAGCAGAAGTAATGATATATTCATTTTCTGTACTATTTAACCAAATAGGCTGTTTTCTGCTACTTTTTTCTATTATTTTTAATTTTCCTTGTGCAAGACAAGTTAAAGAAAAACAAGATAGAATAGAAGCTATTATTATCAATTTTATAGATTTCATATTCAATTTTTTTTTATAAATAGTTATCTCGTTAATTTATAAAGAGTTGTTCTTAAAACTGCATCATTTTTTGCTATTTCAGCATCTTTATTAGCTTGAGCTATAGCTACTTCTTTTGCAGATTCAGCTGTTAATTTACTTAGTTCAAAATTATTCTGTTGTTGTTTCTGCATATCAATTCTTTTTAAATCAAATTGACGTTTTTGTTCTTCAAGAGCAGCAAGTCTTTCAGCTGTAGCAGCACGTTTTTCAGCTTCAATTTTGTTATTTATTTTATCCAACATTGCATATGCTTCTTTAGCATTTGGGCTTACTGGATTAACATTATTGATTATATCCATTGCATCATCATAGTTACCTTGAGTTATTTCTGATTTTGCTTCTTGAATAAGTGCAGTAGTTTCTATTTTTAGCTTAGTTTTATATGTTTGACTCATTAAGTCAACAACAGCTTCGTAACCTTCAACACAATCAGGGACAGTTCCTAAAATAGCAAGAGCTTTATCATACTCTTCTCTTTCGGCAAGAGATTTAGCATTTGATATTATCTTTGGAAGTTTTGTAGTATAGTAACTTACTATTTTAGTTCTCGATTGCTCCATGAAATTTCTTATAGCTGGAGTTCTTGCATTTAATCTATTAATTGCAGCAATAAATGCTTTGTTTTCGAGTCTGTTAATGCCTTTTACTGTAGTAGTTATTTCATTGACAATAATTTGTTCGCTAACATTAACAACGTAAATAGATACGTCTAATTCAACTATAAATTGAGCAGGAGCTGAAGGAGTCATTTGTTTATCGACAACTACAGGATTTGCTGTTAGAATAAAATTACTTGAAATAGCTCCAAATCCATTTTTTGTTGAGATTTGTCTAAGCTTTTGAGTTAGAGATCTATTAGCATCACCAGGTAAATCTAATTCGTTACAAACGATAGGCGTAATGCCTATCATTTGTTTAGAATTAAGAGTCTTTTGAGCATATGTAGCTGTCGTTGCAATGCAAGCAAAAGCTAATATCATTAATCTTTTTATCATAATTATGATTTTTTATATTATTTCTCGCCAAGAGTTATAATTGCTTTACCAAGACCTTTTGTGCTTAGTTTAGCTTCTATTTGATACTCTTTTTTAAGATATTTTCTTAGACCATTAGCCCATCTACGAGTATCTATTGCACGTCCAGATTCGTTGTACAAAGGAATTCTTACTTGGTCAAAAGATAATTTATTTTCTGAGTATTCTGATGTTGAGAAACGACCTTTTACAGTGTTATCAGCAACCCAGTCTTCAATAAGAACACCAAGTTCGTCATCACCAACTTCAGATTCAAAATCCATATCACTTCCACTCCAACGTTTGCAAAGTAGAGATACTTCACGACCATTTGTGAATAAGTCATCAAAGTGTCCTTGAAGTTGACTGTTAAATTGGTCAATATGAGAAAGTACAGATTCTTCTAAAAGAACAGGAATTTCAGAAGCAAAAGATGGTGCTCCAGTTCCTGAAGATGCTGCAATTTGTTTATTTGTATAAGCGTCAAGACCTTGTAAGTTAAAAGTTATAGATTTTTTAGGTCCTGTTTTATTTATACTCCAAGTCATTTGAATAATAATATCAGCTTTAGCGATTTTATTCAATTGGTCTAGAGGAGATTCAGCTATCATATCACCACTTTTTGAAGAAGTAACAGATTCTTCAGCAGTTTGTTGTTTAAGTGATTTTAAAGTTGAAGCTAAATCTTTAAGAGGGAATCCTCTTTCTGCCATCATCTCACCGATTTTACTTACAACAAGTAATAAATCTGGATCAGATTGAAGAGCAAGATCATAGTTAGGATATTTTTCTGTAACTCCTTGGTTGTCAAATTCTGACATATAATTATTTAGATTACACCAAACGTCACTTGGAACTACCATTAAAGTTGGTTTTTTTGCTTGCGCCATTGATAATGTTGACAAACAAACAAATATAGCTGTGAAAATTATTTTTTTCATGTTTTTTTATAGTTGATAGATTAATAAAGAAAAAATTGAGTTGTAATATTAAAAGCCAGAACCTAGACTTCTAACAACACCTTCTTGTTCAAGAGCTTTACGAAGAGCATCATATTGAACAGTTACTGTTACACCAACTTTATATGTTTTTCTATCTAATTTTACTACGTCATTAGCAACGTCTGTTACAGAAACATATTTCATAAAATCACCACCGTCAGCAAAGAAAGCTGTGAAAAAATCTGCTTTTTCTTCTGCCATTTTAGGGTTTTTAACTAAGGCTAAAACTGGAGCGATTCTTTGTTCTCTGATGCCAGGAGCACCTTTGAAAATAATACCGTGAATAGCATTTTTAGGAGCTTGATTACGAGCAACACTAGGTTTTTTAGAGTAACTCCAAACTTTTATTACTTTTGTTCCTTGTTGACCTGTAGCTTGAGCTTCAAGTTCATATCTCCATTCTGTTGTTTCTTTATTTGCTTTTTTTGTTTTTCTTTTGTCAGTTCCTGCTCCAGCAATAGCTGGGATAATAGCGATAAGTGCTATTAGTAGTAATTTTTTCATTTTATTAATTTTATTTGTTATTAATTTCTTTTAATAGTAACTTCTCTTGTTAAACAACCAGAAAAGATTTTGTTTTTTCCTCTTGTTATTTCAAAAGTAGAAGATGTTAGTTTAGCATTTCCTATTTTTGCTTCGTCGTCATCTCCATTTATATCTTCCTCGGCGTCTTCTAATGCACCAAAACGGTTATCCCAAATTTTACCTTTTACAGGTTTAATTCTACCAACTTTTTCGTAGATAGTTTTGTTTTCTTCGTTTTTTGTAGCAATCATTACATCGTATACAGATTTTTCGTTTAGTCCTTCTTTAAGACCAATAGGAACATTAACTGTACCATCTTCATTAACTTGAGTTATAGGGACATTAACTTTAAATTCGTCATATTCTCTTTGAAGTTCAACGATAGATTTGTCAATTGCACGAGTACATGTTTTACTCATTTGTTGTTTTTTTGTTCTTGCTGAAAAGTTTTTAGATGCAAAATTTTGAGCAGTAGTGGTTGTACGACCTACATATCTTAGTTTAAAGATATCAGATGCATCAAAAGCCTCTTTTCTTTCAGGAGAAGGACAGCTTTCATCTTGCCATAGGCATTCGTAGAAAGTAGCACTTATCTCTTCATTCCATTCTAAACAGTATAGGTATGATGTTATGTTAAGAGCAAATCCATCTATTTCATTAACAACATCACCTGTTGTATTTGCAATTTCTTGATAAGAATCATCTCCGGTAGCAGCACTTGCAAACTCACCAAACATTTTTAGATATTTTGATGCTTTAGCAGAATTTTCACCGTGATCAATAAATGTTATATCATTCACTAAAAGGAAAGTTTTTCCTATTAAGTCTTCGCCAGCATCAGCTAAAACAGCTTTGCCTAAAAGAGAATTATCAGCTTTTTTTATAGATTGTGAACTTGCATCATAATATCCTCTTTCGTAGATTAAATCCATTCCAAAAGTACCGTCAGAATCTTTTCTATTAAACCATTTTGCAACTAAATCTTTTGCAATATGTTTTTCATTAATAAATTTATTAATGTCAATAGCATTTGCTTTTTCTTTAGCTTTTCCTCTCCTTTTTGATTTTTTAGCTGTAGATTCAAATGATTTTACTGCTAAGTCATGACTGTTAAATTTGTCAGGAGTGGGGATAGATAAAAATACAGAATCGATAGTTTCTCCATATTTTAATTTTGGATGTTCTAATAATACAGAATATAGAGAACTTCTTCTATATTCGTTGATAACACCCTTAGGAGTTGCCTTTTTTGCATTTACAAATGTGGTTGTGTTTGTAGAATCAGTTGTTTGACCAATTGAAACATTACATAAAAGTGATAGTAAAAGTGTAGCTGTCAGATAGTGTAATTTTTTCATTTAATAGTATAATTTTGGAATTAATTAACTACAAATATAGATAAATTTTATTTTGTATACAAAAAATAGCTCATTTTTATTATGTTATGATTTGTATAAATATTGTCTTTATTTTTATTTTTTCTTTTTATCAAGGATAAAAGAAATTTAATAAGTATATTTGTCAAACAATTTATATAAAAATGAGAAATAGTTATATCAGACGTTTATCTTTAATTTTATTGGGGCTTTTTGTCTTTCCAATAATTTTTCAGTCTGTACATACAGTTTTTCATGTTATAAATGGTTATACTAATATTGTTTTAGAAAAACAGGATTCTAATGATCTTGCTATATCACTTTTTCATAGTAATGACAAATGTTTAATTTGTGATTATCATTTTTCTGTTAACAATATAGTAAAAAAAGTTCCTTTAGAAAGAAAATCTTCTTTTAAAGAGAGACAACATGTTGATAAAGTCATTTTTCAGTATGTTAATTCTATTGTTTCTATCAAAATTCCCCGAGCTCCTCCTGTTGTAATAGTTTAATTTTTTTAAATATTACAAATTAATAAATATAGTTAATGAATAGAATATTTATGCTTTTTATGAGTATAAATCTGTTTGTTAGTTCGTTATATGCTCAAGATATTTCATCACTTTCAGGAAGAGTTATAGATAAGCAAAACAAACCTTTGATAGGTGCTTGCCTTTTATTAACTCCTTCAGATAAAGGTGCTATTACTGATGCAGATGGTCGTTTTAATATTACGAACATCAAAAAAGGTAAATATGCATTGGAGGTCTCTTTTGTTGGGTATGAGCAACAAACAAAGCAAATTTATATTGATAAAAAAATCTCGTTGGAGGTTCAAATGAAACAGCAAATACTCTGTTTACACGAGGTTGTTGTGACCTATGAACACTCTAAAAAGCGAGAAAGGGAAGAGAGTCTTAATATAGAAATTATTAATAAAGATTTCCTTAAACAAAATATTGGTGGGAGTCTTATGAAATCCATTGAACGTTTGCCAGGGATATCTACAATCGATGTTGGCTCGGGACAATCTAAGCCAATGATAAGAGGTATGAGCTTTAATAGAGTTGTAGTTCTTGAAAATGGAGTTAAACATGAAGGTCAACAGTGGGGAGCAGATCACGGTTTAGAGATAGATCAGTTTGCTGTTAATTGTTTGGAAGTTATAAAAGGACCTGCCTCTTTGAGATATGGTTCTGATGCCGTGGGTGGTGTTGTTAATATTGAGAATTATAAATATTGTGCAGATAATACTTTTGGTGGTGAGGTAAATCTTACTACAAAAACAAATAATGCATTGTATGGAGGTTCATTATCTTTATATGGGCGTAAAAAGTGGTTTTATTTTGATGCTCGTATGACTTGGCTTGACTATGGCGATTACTGTGTTCCAACGGATAGCGTTAGTGTTTACTCTTTTAAAATACCATTACACAAACGTAGATTAAGAAATACTGCTGGAAATGAAAAAGATTTTAGAGTAACTCTTGGTTATATAGGTGATAAATTTACGGATAAATTTTTTGTTAGTAGTATAAATTCCGAAGCGGGCTTTTTTGCAAATGCGCATGGTATTGAACCAGTGAATGTAGATGACGATGTATATGATGCTTCGAGACGAGATATTTTAGAGCCTAAGCAGAAAGTTAATCATCTTAAAATATTGAATCATGCAAAATGGGAAATTGACAATTTATCTCTTGTTTCGGATTTGGGTTTTCAGCGAAATTTAAGACAAGAGCATAGTCCTTATGTTTCACATGGATATATGCCCCCTTTGTTTCCAGAAAATTTAGGCTATGAGGAAAATTTAGAACGTCTTTTTGATAAATATGTCTCTTCGGCAAATTTTTATGCAGATTTGAAGTGTGGAGAAAAGCTATTCCTTTCGTCGGGAGTAAATTTTGAATATCAAAAAAACAACATCGATGGAAGAGATTTTATGATACCTTCTTTTTGGCAAGTAACTTTGGGAGTCTATTTTATTGGGCGTTATGTTTTAGATGAACATAATTCTTTTCAGGCAGGATTACGTTATGACTATGGTAAAATTCATACTGACGATTATTATGATTGGTTTCCTTCAATAGATGAAACAACAAATACTGAGGTTTATTTGCAACGTTCTGAAGAGTTAAATCGTGAATTTTCAAATTTATCTTGGTCTTTGGGTTATAACTATTTTGTCGATAAATTGTCGTTAAAAGCAAATTTAGGAAAGAGTTTTCGTATGCCTATAGCAAAAGAGTTATCTGCAAATGGCATAAATTATCATCATTTCAGTTATGAGGTAGGTGATAAAAATCTTTCACCAGAGGTTTCATATCAATTAGATTTGGGAATAGATTTCCTTACCGAAAAATTTGGTGTTGGAATATCGCCATTCATAAATTATTTTACAAACTACATTTATTTAAATCCTACGTCTGAACATGATTCTCAATATGGGAATGGAAATCAGATATTTGAATATAAAGAGAGTGAAGTTTTAAGATATGGAGGCGAGTTCTATGCTAAATATATGGTATTGCCAACATTAGAATGTGGAGTGGTAGGTGAATTTGTCTATTCCGAGCAAATGACTGGTGATAAAAAAGGTTTTTCGCTTCCTTTTTCTCCTCCTGCATCGTTGTTGTTTAATGCAAAATATAAGAGGCATCTTTGCTCTTTAATACGAAATTTTTATGTTCAGGTGGATTATCGCTTGACTGCATCTCAAAAAAATATTGTTCCACCAGAAGAAATTACAGATGGTTATCAGACTTTTAATATTGGTTTGGGCTGTGATTTCGAATTTAATAAACAAACGATAAATCTTTCGATGATGTTGCAAAATGTTTTGGATACAAAATATTTTAATCACACGAGCTTTTACCGTTTAATAAATGTACCAGAGGCAGGACGTAATTTCGTTGTTAACCTCTTAATTCCTTTTAAAATAAAAAAATAAAAACAATTATGAAAAAAACAATTTTCTTATCACTAATAATAGTGTTATCATTCGTTGCTTGTAACGAAAAAAATGATGTTGATACCCAAAAACCTCAAATAGATATGACTATAGATGGGGCTTCTCCACTGAATTGTCAAACTATATATTACGGCGAACCTTTTAAATTTAAGGCGTTATTTAAAGATAATGATGCTTTGGGTTCATATAGTATAGGTCTTCACAATAATTTTGATAATCATTCTCACACTACAGAGATAAATGAGTGTGCTCATGATGCAATAAAAGATGCGGTGAATCCGTTTATTTTTTCAAAGGAGTATATGATTGACAAGGACAAAAAAGAGTCTCTTGTCGAATTTGAAATGTGCTTTGATAAAGGTAATGATAAAGGTAATTTTGATGATGGAGACTATCACTTTTTTATAAGTCTTACAGATAAAAATGGTTGGTCACAAAAGAAAGGTTTGAGTATAAAGTTACTTCATAGATAATAATTTGGTTGATTTTTTGAGCCTGTCCTCTTTTGGGCAGGCTCTCTATGTTTTTAGACCATACTAACTATAGTGTTAGTGGGATACCTTGATAATAATCTAAAATTTTGTGACGGAATATAAATTCATATTTTGCTTGTACGACTTCTGATTCCGTAACAACCATTTTATTTTTTGCTTCATCAAAATCATACATTGTAGAGCGTCCTGCTTCTGCTTTTTCTTTTTCGGAATTGTACGCTATTTTTGCGGATTTAAGAGCTTTTTTTGCAGATACATATTGTGATACTGATGCTACGGCATTATAATATGCTTGTTCTATCTCTTTACGTAAATTTCTTTTTACGTCAGTAACAGTTAGCATTTGTGAAAGAGTGGCAAGTTGTGAAGATTTTATTTGGTTACGTGTTGCTGTTCTGTTGAAAATAGGTATGTTTATAGATGCACCGATAAATTCACTTCCATTGTTGCTAAGTTGAGTCCATAAACTAGAATTTGAAGCTCCAGTAGCATAAGAACGATATACATTATTTCCATATCCTCCAGTAAGTGTCATGCTTGGATATAGATAAGATTTTGAAATAAGAATAGATTTCTTAGAGCTTTCTAATCTATATTCTTCCGCTTTAACATGAGGACGACCAGAAAGGGCAATATTATATATATCGTTGATAGTTTTTATGGTAGTAATTTTGTCTAAGTTATCCTTGTTAAAATTAGGTTCTGAAATATCAAAATTTACTTCGCTATCTTTATTCAGAGCTTGACTAAGATTTAGTAGTGCAAGCATATGGTTGTTTTTTTGATTAATAAGGTTCATTTCGTCTTTTGCAAGTATAGCTTCACTTTCATAAACTGTTGACAAAGGCACTTTCCCAGAAGCATTTTTAGCTTTGGTTTTATTCACTGTCTTTTTACTTATCAAAACTTGTTCTTCAGCAACTTTTATAAGTTCTTTACTATAAAGAACTTGAAGGTATAGCGAAGTTACATTTAAGGCAACATCTTCTTTTGCTTTTGAGTAATCTTCTAGTGAGGCTTGGAGATTAAGTTTTCCTTGATTTATTTGGTGCTTTATACGCATACCATTAAAAACTGGTAAACTCGCATTTAAATTTCCAGAGCCTGAAAGTTGGTTGTTATCAGTATAAATACCGTCACGTGAAGGACTTCTTCCGAAATTCATATTACCTCCTAAAGAAGCGTTTAAATCTGGAAGACGGCTATATTTTGCAGTTTTTAAAGATAGTTCGTTATCTTCAACTTTAAGATTATTCTGTTGAACGGAAATGTTATTTTCTTGAGCATAATTAATACACTCTTCTAAAGTCCATTTGTGTTGTGCTGTTGCCGAGAAAGTCGTAAAACAACATAACATAGTAAGAATCGTAATTTTTCTCATAGTTTAGTTTCTTATTTTATCTTCGGCAGTAACACCTTTGATTATTTCAATATTAATACCATCTGAAATGCCAGTTTCTATCTCTCTATCTTCAAAAACTTGTTCTTTATCGTCTTCGTCGCTTGTCAAAACATGAACTATTTTTTTATCCTCTTTAAATTCTATTGTAGATTCGGGGATACATAAAATATCTATACGTTGTTCTGTTATGACATCTGCATTAGCACTATAACCAGCACGGATTTGTATGCTGTCGGGAACGGTAACTGCAATTTTTACCTCAAACATATTGATATTGTTTTCTTCAACAGCTTTTGGAGATATATATTCAAGAACGGCATTTAAATTTACATCTTGCATAGCTCCGATTCTCACATTAACGGGCATATTCTCTTTTAGACGGTTGACATCTGTTTCGTCAACTTTCCCTTTGAAAATAATATCTGACATATCTGCAATAGATGCTATGGTTGTTCCGTCATTAAAAGTATTTGCTTGAATTACAGAATTTCCTTTTTTTACGGGAATATCTAAAATCATACCGTCAATAGTAGCTCTAATTTGAGTATTACTTATTGATGCATTATTTTTAGTGATACCAGTTTTAGTAATTTCTAAGTTGTCATTTGCACTTTGAAGTTCTTCCTGAGTTTCTAAAAGTGTAGTTTCGCTTTTTTCGTACTCTTCGATAGCTATAACACCTTTGTCGTAAAGTTCAACATTTCTAAGATGCTCTTTTTCTACTTGAGCAAGTCTTATATTTGCAAGTTTTACTCTTGATTCAGCACTGTTAAGT
>JADFUS010000051.1 GCA_015222165.1 Bacteroidota bacterium | reverse complement strand
TACGTTTTTTATACCCCTGATTTTCTGCGTTTTCCATAAGTTTACTTTTTTTGTGTAAACCTATTTCAGGACGGGACAAATATCACAAAAAAGCGGTTAAGAAAATTTCTTAACCGCTTTTTTATACCTATAAAATTAATCTTCAGAAAACATATAATCCTTAATATCATTTAACTCTACTAGCTTATTTACTATAGCGTATATTGTTAAACCCGCAGAACTATGTATTTGAAGTTTATTTGCTATATTTCTTCGGTGAGTCATTATCGTATGAGTAGATAAAAATAAACTATCTGCAATTTGCTTATTAGTCATTCCTTTAACTACACAAACAACTATTTCTCTCTCCCTTACACTAAGCTCTTTTTTTACCTCTTTACTCTGTTCTATATCTATAACCTTATTTATCTTATTTTTTATTTGCTCTAGCGTATCATAAAGCCCCACTACTCCATCATATTCTGATAACATAGAATCTTTTGAAAAAGCACTTTGAAAAGCAATACATTTAAAATTTTTATTTCCCACATCTTTTCTTAACTGTTTCAAAGAAAACAAGCCTAATAAAGATGGCGAAACTATTAATATCTCTGGAGAAAATTTTTGTAACTGCTCACTAAGTTTAGAAACCTCAGTTACTTCAACAATATCAATATTTAATGTTGTTAACCTTTTTAAAACAGCAATCCAGCCACTTCTAATAATCACAGAGGGCTCAGCTATTGCGATATGTATTCTTCTTCCCATTTTTTAATGTTTTAACTTTTTTTCAAGTATTTCAACTATAGGAACAAATAAAGCATCTTCAATTTTATTATGAGAAGCTAAATCTTGAGAACATGAAAATATATCGAACAAAGTAGCATTAAGTTCATTCGTTCCTTCTGCAGGAAAATATTTTATTATTATATCTTTTAATTCAGATAATTTCGTATCTATCTTATCATGTTGTCTACTAAAAACACCAATATTATAACTCTTTTGTTTTTCTCCTGCAATAAGTTTATCAACATAAGGAAATAAATTATCCTCTTCATAATTCATATGACGACGTACCTCTACAACATATTCATCATAGAAACGAATAATAACTTTAGAAACATCTGTTTTCCCATAGTCTATAGCTTTCATTAACTCCTGACGAATAATAGGAAATCTAAATTCCAAAAAATATTTATGAGAATTTTTAAGATAACCCAATAATGAAACAAGTGATATTTCTGAAATATCATCTGGAACATAAGAATCATCGTCAACAAGTAAATTCACTACTGCGAGAAATGTTTTAACATCAACTTTATTTTCTTGGCACACTTTCAATATGGAACTATCACCAAAACCTAAAGATATGCCAAAACGACTCATAACAAGAAGCATAGGGTAATTTTCACATATCAAATCACTCATTATATCGCTCTCGCTATATCTAATTATTTTATACATAACACAATTTTTTTTAATATCAAACTAAAAGAATAAGGCTAAAAGCCATTATCAACATACCCGAAATAAGACCATAAATAGCTAAATGATGTTGTCCGTAAGCTTTTGCCGCAGGAAACAATTCATCAAAAGATATAAAAACCATAATCCCAGCTATAAAAGCAAAAACACAACCCAATAAAACACTTGACAAAAATGGCATAAGAATAAAATATGCAACCAATGCCCCTATAGGCTCAGCTATTCCTGAAACAAAAGTCATTATAAATGCTTTCTTTCTACTTCCTGTAGCATAATAGACAGGTACAGAAACAGCTATTCCCTCGGGTATATTATGAATTGCTATTGCAAAAGCTATTGCTATACCTAATGATATATTTTCCATAGAAGACATAAACGTCACCATACCTTCAGGAAAATTGTGAATACCTATTGCAAGAGCCATCATAACCCCTGTTTTCTTTAATTTAGGATCTATTTTTGTTCCGTCAGAAAGCTCTTCTACTGAATGTATCTCGTGAGGATTTTCAAAAGAAGGCACAAGCCTATCTATTATAGCTATAACAAGCATTCCACCGAAGAACCATAGAACAGCATAGAAAGAACCTATTTTGTCACCATAGACATCTTTAAGCCGTATAAAAGCCTCTTGAAGTAATTCCACAAAAGATATATATACCATAACTCCAGCCGAAAGCCCCAACGAAAAAGATAGCAATTTTGTATTTGTTCTTTTAGCAAAAAGAGTAATAAAAAAACCTATCAAAGTCGCAAGACCAGCAAAAAGAGATAGTAAAAGAGGATATAATATATTTTCACTCATATATTTTCTTTATATTAATAACATTGCTTCTAAGTATTTTTTACAATACAAAGATATAACTTTAAATTTTTTATCCCTATACCTAAATATAGGTATTTGACCTAAAATAAAACAGAAAAAGTTGGCTAAAACCAACTTTTTCTACAACACTAAAGGATAATTAGCATTTACTTTATTATGATATGCTAAAACTACAGCGAAAAACAACCAAACTAAAAATATAGATATAAAACTATATGAACCAAAAATTTGAATTTCATATATCTGCCATGAAATAACTAACGCAGGAATAAGTGATATCCATAATGCAAAAAACAACTTATTAAATTTAACTCTAAAGAGGGCTATTTTTTTGGTTTTATAATTATGAGGTATTTTTGCAAAAAAAGAAAAGACAAGAAACGACAAAAAATATGGTATTACTAAACTTTGAACCCACCCCTCAGAATCTCGAGATAAAAACCATATTGACATCATTACAACCGAAATTATAAAACCAAATAGTAGATATATATCTACATTTTTAAAATATTCATTTAATTTCATAACCATTAGAATTAAGTTATACAAAAGGAACATTATCAAATACAAATATATAAAATTAATTGAATTACACAAATATATAGACAGCTAATTACAACATTTTATATTGTTTTTTCCTTTATCAAACCCATTCTATAAGCAATAAGTAATTTTTCTAGTTCCTCTTTCTGTTCTATTAATTCTAAACCCTTATCTGTATCTCTAACACGAATCCTTTTATCATTAAATTCAAGAACTCGACGCGTAGAAATAATATCACAACCTTCCTCAATAGCTTTTTGTGTCGATTCAAAAGGTTCATGTTGTGTAAGTTGCAATCCATAAGAATTAGATGTTAAAGTATAACCTGCAATTCCCGTTTCAGATTGATATGCCTTAGAGAATCCACCATCTATAACAAGCATTTTTCCATTAGCACGAACGGGCTGTTCTCCCAAATTTGCTCTGACAGGGACATGACCATTTATTATATGAGAACGACAACTACGAGTTATTCCAAACTCATCCATAATTTTACAACACACCTCTTCGTTGCTTCTTAAAGAGTAATAATGACCCTTAATTTCTTTATGTGTCCTTTTTTCATCTATAAAATATCTTTCAAAAGTAGCCATTTTACTTTTATCAAAAAGAGGAGAATCTTTACCACACCATAAATACCACATAAAATCTACAGCATATTTTTTATTATCATCTTTTTCATCACAAAAATAGGCATCATGAGCCAAATTATCGATTTTATCAAGTAGCTTTTTCCCATGATATTTTTCACCTAAAATTTCGACATCTTTAAAACTAGCATCACTATTTAATGGTATTGAAGCATGATATAGTAAATTTGAATTACGCACTAAATAAATACTTCCATTGGTATATAATCTACGAATATGTCTATGTAATTTTTCACTATTTACAAACGAGAATTTTAATTTTTCTAAAAGCTCTACTTCTTCAATTGATAGTTCCCATGGTTTTTCAACGTTCATAGTAGGGAAATTTTTATCATTCAAAACATAATCCTCACCATCAATAGCCACCACACCTCTTTCAAAATCTATTTTATCAAGCAATTTTCGATTATCCATATCAAACTCTTTTCTACGCTCAATAATTTCATATTCTATTTTAAACTGTATTATAGATATAGCCTTATGCATCTTAGCTATTAATTTCAGTGTTTTTTCTTTACATAAATTGTCGTTATCTATTTTAGGATAAAATTGTTTACATTCGTCATCACCATAAAACTCCATAGCAAAAGTAGCAAGAGGAAGCATATTTATGCCATATCCATCTTCTAAAGTCTCAAGGTTACAATATCTCATAGAGATACGAATAACATTAGCTATACACGCCTCACTTCCAGAACCTGCTCCCATCCATAATATGTCATGATTACCCCACTGCACATCGAAAGAGTGATATTTTTCGAGAGTATCCATAATAATATGCGCTCCAGGACCTCTGTCATAAATATCTCCAACGATATGTAATCTATCAATTATAAGTCGCTGAATAACATTTGATAAAGCTGAAATAAAATCTTCTGCTCTTCGTGTAGAAATAATAGAGTCTAAAATACCATTAACATAATCATATTTATTTAGACTAGATTCAGATTCATGAAGCATCTCCTGAATAATATAAGAGAAATCTTTTGGCAACGATTTTCGCACTTTCGAACGAGTATATTTTGAAGAAACTATACGACAAACCTCTATAAGTTGAAAAAGTGTTTTCTTGTACCAACAATTAATATCTTCAACTTCTCTCCTAACAATATCTAATTTTTTTTCTGGATAATAGATAAGTGTGCAAAGTTCATTTTTCTCTTTTGGAGTAATTGTTTGACCAAAAATTTCGTTTATTTTAATTTTTATAACCCCCGATGCATTACGTAGAACATGGTTAAAAGCCTCATATTCACCGTGTATATCTGTAAGAAAATGCTCAGTACCTTTTGGTAAATTTAAAATTGCCTCCAGATTTATAATTTCTGTTGATGCTTTAGCAATATTACAAAAATTATTAGATAAAAGCTTTAGAAATTTCATATCAGCCTTAACTCTTTCATATGTTTTTATATCTACCATCTCTATGTTATTTATTTATTATAATAGTATTTTCACACAACAAATATATTAAAATTAGACAATATTAGCAATAATATATAATCATTTTATAAAAATAACTATAAATTCATTACTACAACACATACAAAACAACTTTTCAGCAAGATAAGCAACCTGAAATAGACCTTTGCTAGAGAGAAAAAAAAACGTATTTTTGCACCAATAACAATCCAAAAAACAATAAAATTCTCTTATGAAATATAAAGTCATCGTATTAGACCTTGACGGTACACTTACGAATAGCAAGAAAGAAATATCTCCTCGCACATACTCAGCTCTAATTGAAGCTCAAGAAAAAGGAGTCGTACTTGTACTAGCATCTGGACGACCAACTTATGGTATCACTCCTCTTGCAAAACAGTTACAAATGGATAAATTTGGAGGTTATATACTTTCTTTCAATGGAGGTAAAATAATAAATTATAAAACTAAAGAAACAATAATGGAACAAACTCTTGAACAAGAGCTACTTCCATGGTTATATAATCTTTCTAAAAAGAGCGAAACAACCATCGTATCTTACTCTCCAAACGGCAAAGAAATTTTCACTGAAAATCCAGATGATAGCTATGCTATGCATGAAGCTAAAATAAATAAAATGGAAATTAGAGGTGTTAAAAGTTTTATTGAAGCCATAAGTCACGCTCCTAACAAATGTTTAATTGTTGGAGAACCCGAAAAATTGATTCCTATAGAAAGTCATATCAATGAAAAAGAGGGACACCGTATGAGTGCTTTTCGTTCTGAACCTTTTTTCTTGGAACTTGTCCCTAAAGGGATAGATAAAGCTCTCTCTTTAGAACGATTGCTATCTGTAATTGGACATAAACGTGAAGAAATGATTGCCATAGGAGACGGATATAACGACTTAACAATGATACGTTATGCAGGACTTGGTGTAGCAATGGAAAATGCACAACCAGAAGTTAAAGAGGCTGCCGACCACATTACTTTATCAAATGATAATGATGGTATAGCACATCTTTTAGACAAAATCATGTAAATAAAAAAATTCTAAAACACATAAAAACGCATACTATATCTTATAAATATAGTATGCGTTTTTAGATTTATTTTATAGCATCAAAATAACTTACAAATCTTTCGTGAGGAGAAGAAACACATATTCTAGCATAATTAGACGCTTCCTCTTTTTGAGTTTTTGTAAAAAAAGATAAAGAAACGCTACCTATATAATATTTCAATAATTCTTCTTCCGTAAAATTAACTAC
The DNA here is from genome assembly GCA_015222165.1 of Bacteroidota bacterium. GTDB lineage: Bacteria > Bacteroidota > Bacteroidia > Bacteroidales > Rikenellaceae > JADFUS01. The sequence goes on along the minus strand of JADFUS010000051.1, from coordinate 23,745 downwards.
TGCAAAAATACCTTTAGGAACAGATGTATTATAGTATTTCTCGACTAAAAAACCTCTTTTCTGCAAATATTTTATATTTAAAAATATATCATTAGCTGTAGCTTTCTTAAAATCGTTTGAGGCTTTTACACCTTCTGGTGTAGTAAGCAATGATAGCACAACGTGCTGAGCAAAAGCATTAACCCCATTTGTACAATACATTAATCTAATAGCAAGTTCATCAATAAGTTCTTTGTTTGTAGAGTGGATAAAACCTAAACGCTGACCACTAAGACCTACAGATTTTGAAAAACTTTCTGTTATTACAACATTTTTAAGTTCCATAAGACGAGAATAATAATCATCTTTAGAATTATAAAATATTCTTCGATATGGACTATCAAAAAAGACAGTAACATTATTATCACTAAGTGTTTTTATAAGTTTAAATTGTTCTTCATCATCATATTTTTCACCTAGTGGATTCCCTGGATCACATATCAATACTGCATTACCTCTTAATTCATCAATCATATCATAAAGTTCACTCTGAGAAGAATACTCTTTATTACCAACCTTCCTCACTTTAAGCATTTGAAAATAACAACCCCAATAATAAGTTGGTAAAAACAAATAATCCATATCAACTGTCTGAACAATTAAATCTAAGGCATTCATTCCACCAGCAGTAATAAGGATATTTGAAGCTTTCGATGTTGAATTAAAATACTCTACATTAATTGCTTCACGTAAAGCTGGGACCCCTGCTCCTGCTGGATAAACCTGTATATCAGTAGAATTAAAATCTATGTTCTTAACAACATCTTTCAAATTAATATTAACAACAGAATTTACACCCCTATTTAATAACAAATAGTCGACCTTTTCCTTTAAAGATATCTTTTTTAATTTTTCACCTATCAGAACAATTCTTGATAAACTTGCACCACTTCTTTTAATTTCCATAAACCTAATTTGTTTTATTATTAAACATTTGTGTTATTATTAACTTTTTAGAACACCACAAATCTATAAAACGAAACAGAAGATTCCAAACAAAATGTTATTTATTTTTACTATTGTTATAATTACAACAATTAATATTGTGCTAAATGTTATAATACCAACATTAATAACTATTTTTTAACCTGCTAAAAACTAAAAAAACCAACTATCTAACAAAATAGATAGTTGGTTTTTTATATTTAAAATTATTTTTACTTGAAATTCACAGAAAACGTAGATCCATTTTTAATGATTTTTTTAATAATTATTTTACCATTTTCATCTTTTATAAAAACTTTCAATTTATCACCATATCGTTCAACGAAAATTGAAAAAACACCTCCAAAAGCACTTATTGATGACAGCGAAATATTATTCCACTCTTCTGGTATTCTTGGCGTCAAATCGAAACTTTTTAAACCCGTAGGACGTAGCCCAAACAACCCTTCAACATATAACCTACAATAAAGCCCACTTTCGGCTGATAGCTGAGCCTGACCACCTTCTGGATAAGCTTCAACAGCATAAGGGACATGATCGCCCAATAAACGACGAGAAGAATATTGTTTAAGATATGGCAAAGCTCTATCTTGATAACCAGCATAAAAGACTCCACGAAGAGCATATAAAGTACTTCTATCCCAAAAAGTTATCTCTCCAGCTTTTGTTGCAAGTCCATCAGAAGTCCATAATCTAGGAGAAAACAAAGCATCTATTGTTTCTTCTGTACGCTCTGTAATTCCAACAGTTAAAGGAATACATATCCACGCACGAAGAACATCATTACCTTCATAATATTTATATGTTTCATAACCTTCAACATTTGAGGCAAAATAATCATTTATATTTTTTCTCAAAACTTTAGCCTCTTTCATATAATTATTTGAAGGAGAAACACCTAACTCTTTTGCTAGATATGACGCAGAAATAAGCGCGTCATAATATAAAGAAGAGGTACATAAATTTGCTTTTCCAGAAGGAAAACGCCCCTCAAGCTCGTCAGAATCTGAAAGTACTACACCTTGCTCATTAAGATTACGACGATTATATTCTAAACACCACTCTATTAATTTCCACAACTCTTTTGCTATATTTTTATCGCCATATTGAAGAGCAAATCTACTCGCACCATAAGCTATCATAGCTGAATCTCCTCTGTCTCCTGCACCATTCCATATATCTTTTCCTTCGGCAATAATAGAACTAGGAATAGGAGTATACTCATCATTCATAAATTTTGCAAAATGACGATAAGAATTTATCGCCGACTCTGCACCAGTTTTATAACCTAAATAAGAAAAGAATGGATTTACATATTCAGCTTGATCGTTAGTCCATATTGCCGCATAAAAATTGCCTCCTCCTGGAGCATGCATAAGACCTCCACTTGTTTCAAAAATACTCTCTGTAGAACGAACTTTAGCAAATTCAAACATTGTATTTAAAACAGAATCTGGCGTTTTTAGAATAAGATGATTAGACATTTCTTCCAAATATTTTTCTCTAGCCTCAAATTCTTTTTGCAAATTTACATTAACGAAAGTACTCTCTTTTTCTTTAGCCTGAATTTCAACTCCAAAGACCAAAGATTCACCTTTTTCAAGCTCATAGAAACCGTTTCCTACACTCTTAATACAGAATTCATATATTTCATCATCAACACCCTCTTGAGGTCGAGAAGTTGATAGTATATCAATCTCGGGAATATCTATATATTGTTTTTTATTAGATATATTTTTTATCGTATAATTTTCACACCAAAGAGGTTTATCTGTAGATGGATAATATTTAGATTTCACAGAAAAAAGACCATCAACTTTGCTATAAACTTCTAAATAACCTCTTATTTTAACAGAATCTACAACACTATTTTTAAGAGATTTATATTCACAACCACTCCAACCTCCTCTAACATTTATGAGTTTCATTATGTCAATATCAACCTCTCGTGAATAAGAAGAGTGTGTATCATTAGGCTTTATTCTTAGCACAGGAAATATACACCTTCTGCTAATATTAAAATGTCTATTTTCATCTATATTATAATAAGAAATTACGGAAATAAACCTACCACTTGACTCTATAAAATCATTATGAGGAAAATTATTTTCATTTAGCCTCCACGTTATTTCTCTATCGGAAGATACATCCCAATATTTCTGTGCAAGATTCGGTGATACAACAAAAAATGTCAAAATCAATATTATTATTTTTTTCATTACAAATATTTTAAATTAATTTACTCCAAATAGATTTAATAATAGAAATAGCTTCACTGAAACCATGTTGAAAAAATAGAGAAACTCCATCAAAACGAGACTGAACAAAGATAAAAATAAAACTTAATATTATAATATGGAAAAATGTGATTATTATCAATGAAGGAACAAGCCCATAAACACGCAAATCTGTTTGCGATAAATTTATCTGTTTTATCTCCATAGCAAAAGAGTAACCAAAAGAAGCCCCAAGCAAAATAAAATAATATATCAAGAATTTTGAGGATATGACAAAAAATAGAGGAAATATTATCATTGTTGACAACGGAAAAAAGTATGGCGACAAAACAGTCATAATATTTTTACGACCCTTAAAAGAAAAATTTCCTCCTTTTCCATCTTTCACCTCTAGAGATGTTGGACGGCTAAAAGTTAATACAGCCCACAAATTATGTGTTAATTCGTGATTTAATATTGAAAAATAACTATTTACAGGAAAAAAAATAAACCCCACAAAACACATTGTCAAAAACGAAGAAACAAAAGATATTGTCAACGGAGAAGAGAAATTTGTTAATGCAAAAGACCTCCACAACTCTATTGAGTATGTGTAAATAAAAATTGGTAAACAAAGAGAAAATAATAACGCTAATACGCCTCCGAGAGTAAATTTCATAAATTAAAACTATTAGTTTTAGACAAATATATGAATATTAAAAGAAAAGTATTACTTTTGTATAATCATTTTTCGTTCTAATTTCGTCCTTATAGCAATATTATATATATAATTTACTTATTATCAAAGGATTAAACATTATTACGAAAACGCAAAAATTCGACAATAAAATGGAAAAAGTAGTAAGTGGTATCCGCAGTACAGGAAACCTACACTTAGGAAATTATTTTGGAGCTTTAGTTAACTTCATAAAGATGCAACATGAAAACAATTGTTTCTTCTTTATTGCTGACTATCACTCTTTAACAACACACCCAGATCCTAAAACACTTAACGGAAACGTAAGAAATGTTTTATCAGAATATCTTGGTGCAGGTCTAGACCCTGATGTTGCAACATTATATGTTCAAAGTGATGTACCAGAAGTTACAGAACTTAGCCTACTTCTTAGTATGCACACATATGTTGGTGAACTAGAACGTACAACATCTTTCAAAGACAAAATTCGTAAACACCCCGACAATGTTAACGCAGGCTTATTGACTTATCCTGTATTAATGGCGGCAGATATTCTTCTTCACAGAGCAGATAGAGTTCCTGTTGGAAAAGATCAAGAACAACATCTTGAAATGACACGTAAATTTGCTCGTCGTTTTAATACAATATACGGTGTAGATTATTTTCCTGAAAGCCAACCATATACTTTTGGTAAAGGACTAATAAAAGTTCCAGGACTTGACGGAACTGGGAAAATGGGTAAAAGCGAAGGAAATGGTCTTTATCTTATAGATGATGACAAAAGTATTCGCAGTAAAGTTATGAAAGCTGTCACAGATAGTGGTCCTACAAAACCCGAAGAACCTATGACAGAACCTATTTCAAATATCTTCAAACTTATGGAAATAATTTCACCAGAAGACACTCACAAATTCTATTTAGATAAATATAATAATTGTGAAATTCGCTATGGTGATATGAAAAAACAACTTGCTGAAGACATTATTACAACAATTTCACCTATCAGAGAACGAATTTTAGAAATCCGTAAAGACACTGATTATCTTAATAAAGTTGCAAGAGAAGGTGCTGAAAAAGCTAAAGCCAGCGCACAAAAAACTCTTTCTGACGTACGTGAAATAATGGGCTTCTCTAAATTTAAATAATAAGTATAAATAATATTTATGGTTTAAAAGTTGATTTTTACAAAAAAAATCATTTTCTTTGTGCCGTAATTTGTGTATTTACACACTAACAAAATTTCGCAATTAAAAGAATGGAAGCAAAAAAGAGCATTTACATTATTGACATTAATGATATTACATCGAAAAACGATTCGCTAAATTATACTATAGATAAAGAATTTTTTAGCTCTTTCGAAAACGATGAAGTACTTGATGCTAATTGTGATGTCAAAATACTTATAGAAAAAAGCAATAATAGTACAAAATTTGATTTAACAATCGAGGGTACTCTTAGTGTTCAATGCGACCGTTGCCTTGAAGAAGTAATTTTTCCAATAGATTTTTACACAGTAATATACGTAAAATCAACTAGTGAAATAGAAGAAAACACTTGGAATGATAATGGCGAAGACGAAATACTTTGGGTAAATCCAAACAATGCTACAATAGATTTTAAACAATATATCTATGATAGTTTGATGTTATCTTTACCTATGCAAAGGACTCACGGTAATGAAAATATAGGGGAACAGGAATGTAACTCAGATATATTGAAACTTATCACCTTTGTTGAAGAAAAAGAGGAAGAAGAAGAATAAACACATATAACGATACAATTAATATTAAATAAAAAATAAAATGGCACATCCTAAACACAAGATCTCTAAACAAAGAAGAGATAAAAGAAGAACTCACTATAAGGCAGTTGTCCCAACATTAGCTACTTGTTCAAATTGTGGCGCCACTGTCCTATACCACAGAGTATGCCCTGAGTGTGGTTTCTATAGAGGCAAACAAGCTATCGAAATTAATACAAAATAATTTCGACTATTAGCACGTTTGTTTTAGGAGGAAGAGAAGTTAAGAGAGCATACGTTTCGTTCTTATAGAACAATAGACTAAAAGTTTACGCCTCATCACTTCATTGTGCTGAGGCTTGCTTGTTTATTGCCACTAAAAATGTTAGTCCCTTAACCCTTACTAACGAAAAATTAACAAAATGAGAATAGGCATAGACATAATGGGCGGAGATAATGCCCCAGAAACAACAATTGATGGAGTGATTCTTGCCTCTAAAAAAGTTGAGAAAGACACTACCATTGTTCTATTTGGCGACGAAAAGAAGATAGAAGAAAGACTTAAAGAAAAAAACATCACTTTAGACAATATAGAAATTGTTCATACTGATGAAGTAATTGCCATGGGAGATTCACCAACTCAAGCATTTACAAAGAAACCAAACTCAAGCATAGTTGTCGGATTCGACAAACTTAAAAAAGGAGAGATAGAAGGATTTGCGAGTGCAGGAAGCACTGGCGCAATGATGGTTGGATGTATTCTTATCATCAAACAGATAGAGGGCGTATTGAGACCCACAATAGCTACCCCACTTCCTACTTTTGACGGAAATATAATGTATCTACTAGATGTTGGCTTAAATATTGATTGTAAACCAGAAGTTTTAGAACAATATGGACTTATAGGTAGTATTTATGCAGAATGTCAAGGTGTTAAATCTCCAAAAATAGCTCTTTTAAACATTGGTGAAGAAGAAGAAAAAGGAAATGCAGTAACGAAAGCTACTCACCAATTGATGAAAGATTCTACACAATATAATTTTATAGGAAACATTGAATCAAAAAGAATATTTACAGGCGAAGTAGACGTTGTCGTTTGTGATGGATTTACGGGTAATATTGTTCTGAAAACTGCTGAGGGATTATATCCTTTCTTGGCAAAAAGTAAAGAACTTAGTGAAACAGAATTTGTTAAAGGCTTTAATTACGAAATAGCAGGTGGTACTCCAGTACTTGGTATCAACTCTACAGTAATTATAGGTCATGGTTGTTCTTCTGCTTTAGCTATCCAAAACATGATACTTCAGACAGAGAAAAATGTAAAGGTAAAACTTGTAGAAAAAATCAAAAACGCATTCAAAAATGGAAAAAATTAACGCTGCAATAACGGGTGTTGGAGGATACGTTCCCGAGTATATAATGGACAATGAAGAGCTGTCAAAACTTTCGGATACTAATGACGAATGGATAACAACTCGAATTGGAGTAAAAACAAGACACGTTCTTAAAGGTGAAGAACAAGGAACTTCTGTAATGGCTATAAAAGCTGTTGAGGAGCTTCTATTCAAAACAAATACTCGCCCAGAAGAAGTCGATCTTTTAATATGTGCCACTGTAACTCCCGATATGATATTCCCCGCAACTGCTAATATTGTTTCTCATGCGACGGGCTTAGTAAATGCTTTTAGCTTTGATCTTATGGGAGCGTGTAGCGGATTTCTTTTTGCTTTACAAACGGGTGCAACATATATAGAAACTGGTAAATGTAAGAAAGTCATCATCGTAGGTGCTGACAAGATGACCTCTTTACTAGATTATGACGACAGAACAACATCTCCAATTTTCGGAGACGGAGCTGGAGCAGTAATGCTTGAGCCTTGTTCTAAGGAATACGGAGTTCAAGATTCTATACTTCGCACAAGTGGAGCTGGAGAACAATATTTAAATATAAAATCTTCAGGATCTCGTTGTCCAGTTACAAAAGAGACTATAGATAAAAAATGGAATAGAATTTATCAAGACGGACAAGTTGTTTACAAAGCTGCCGTTTCAAACATGACTTCTACAACCAGAGAAATAATGGAACGCAATAATATAGAGGTCGGAGATTTGAAATATCTTATTCCCCACCAAGCTAACAAACGTATTATTGATGCCGTAGCAAGCAGGTTGAATATTCCCGAAGTTAAGTGTATGGTAAATGTGACTAAATATGGCAACACCACAGCAGGCACATTACCGTTATGTTTATGGGACTACGAACAAAAGCTACGTGCTGGTGACAAAGTCATCTTCACAACCTTTGGAGGTGGATTCACGTGGGGCTCGTTATATTTAATTTGGGCATACAACGGTCGTGAAATGAAAAAGAGAGACTAAGTATTTAAGATAAATAAACCCTTTTTAAGGGTTTACGCCTTTGTAGTTCAATGGATAGAATAGCAGTTTCCTAAACTGTAGATTCGGGTTCGATTCCCGACGGAGGTACGAATTAATACTAATAATCAGTAACTTACGATTATTGCAGAATAACAGCAGAATAAAAGAGCGACTAACAGTAAAATGTTGGTCGCTCTCTGTTAATACAGGGGAATATAAGATTGAGTCTATATACTTATCTTTTATTTGATATGCATAAACATGATAGACTTAGTTAACCTAAAAGAAATAACCAACGGACGCATAGAATTCTCTCGAGCAAAGACAAAACGTTTATACTCTATTAAGGTTGAACCAGAAGCTATAGAGATAATAGAAAGATATAAAGGGAAAGAGCATCTTATTAACATTATGGATAGATATACCTACTATAAAGATTAACTTAAAAAGTTAAACAACAACCTACGTAAAATAGGGAAAGTAAAAATAGTTATTAACAATGCTAAACTATTAAGATATAGAAAAAAGAATAAGAAAGAGATAACACCTCTTTTTCCAGAGCTAACAACATATTGGGCAAGACACACGTGGGCAACAATAGCGTCATCTCTTGATATACCAAAAGAAACAATAGCTATGGCTCTTGGACACGGTAGTCAGACAGTAACAGATATATACATTAACTTTGATAACAAAAAGATTGATGAAGCAAATAGAAAAGTGATAGACTATATTAATTCTATATAATGATAAGAGCAACTAACAATAAAATGTTGGTCGCTCTCTGTTAATACAGGGGAATAACAGGGAAATATATCCTTAAATTCCCTTTATTTATTTTCGATAAATTATATATAAGCCTTATTTTTGTATATTGTCATAAATTAATTTATAATGGAAGAGTTAATAATAATAAAACAAATTTCATATTCTTGTGTATTCCCTAAAGGTAAAGACAATTTAGAAGAGTTACTTAAAATAATTCCTTCAAAAAGTGCTATTTCTTGGGCTTCAAATATGCTTCTAAAAAAGAAAATGAAAATCAAAAAAGAGGAAGAGTTACAACTTTTTATACCTCTGTTATTTAAAATGAATAACGAATTACAACATGCCCTAACAAAATATCTTGAATTAATTAAAAATGAAATTAATAATTTTAATTTTATAGATGAAGTAACATTACTAATCTTGATAGAACATTTATTAGAAAATCATAATAATAAAAGCGAAGATGTATTTACCTCTGAAGAAGATTTTTCAAATTTATTTATTACATATTTAATATGCTGTGACGAAAAATTAGAATATTCTAATAAAATTATAAATCATAATAATAATTCAAATTCTTTAAGAACTTTGATTTTACCTGAACAATTAAGAATTAATGATATATATTGTCCTAAAGATTATCGCATTGAATTTTTAAGATTTTACTATTTTATGATTTTTTGTGAAGGGGATAAAAAATTTAGAGAATATCTAAAACTATTTCTACAAGATAATCATATTAAAAAATGGGATGATTATTTATATTTTATATTTAACACCTATAGTTCTACACTAACAAATTCTCAAGGAAGTACAAATCTAATTAAAATTGACCCTGATAATTACTATGGAAAACCATATTTAGACAGAATGTGTATTGATGTAGAAAATTTTAAAAAAACAGCAGATTTTACCCATCTTAGAAGTAAACCTATATATTATCATGGGGATAACACTTACAGTATTATCTCAACAAATTTCTTTATAGACAAAATGTTTCAAAGTTTTTTATTTGATTTTGCTTCTGTACTCATAAAGCATAAACAAATAACCAAAATAAATAGTTATCCAGAACTAAAAGCAATGGTAGGCAATTTCTTTACTGAAAACCACCTATTCTATGAATTAATGAAAGGATGTTTCTCTAAAACATACAAAAAATTAATATCAGGACAAGAATTAAAAAAATATATAGGAAATGGAGAACCAGATTTTTACATTCGAAAAGGCAAGAACATATTTATTTTCGAATTTAAAGATGTTATGTTAAATGCAAAAACAAAACAGAGTAAAAATATAGAAATTATTAAATCTGAGATTTTCCAATTATTTGTAAGTTCAACAATAGAAAAAAATACTGGTAAACAAAAAAAGAAACCTCAATCTAAAGGAATTACTCAACTACTTAATGTCATAGAATCAAAATTAGATTTAATTATACATAACGTTGATAAAATTGAGGTTACAGATAAACTTAATGTATACCCTATTATTGTTTACCAAGATTCGTGTCTTGATATAGAGGGTATAAATTATATCCTAAGTAATAAATTTGAAGAATTAAAAACTTCAAAAAATATATCAGAAACTTTTTTAATTAAAAAATGTGTAATGATGCCTTTTAAATTAATGATTTCTTTAGAAGACTATTTTCAAGATGGCAGATTAGAATTAGGAATTCTAATAGATAACTTCATTAATGAATGTAATTTATCTGAAAAAAATAAACTGTTACCATTTAATAAATTCATTATGAGACAAGCTTATAAACTCGGTTATAAAAATAGAATGAGTCAAAAATTCAAGTCAGTTTTTGATTCTATTGTAGAAAAAAACAAATAAAAAAGATTTAAAATGAATTACAATATCATTTAAATATTCAGGTTGGAAATAATATACACAATTAGGAGTCAACAAACCCTCCTATTATTAGAACTGAATGATGTTGTAGGAGACGCCAACGCCTATGTATGGAGACAATCTAACATTGCCATTGTTTGTTGTTGCTCCATATCCTACTTGCACTCCTACTCCCCAACGTTTAGGCTTTCTGTTTAAATACTCTACTCTTTCGATATATCTTGTTTCTATATCATTGTAGGTCTCTATGCTATCAAGTTTTGGTCTTACTCCACTAATCCATGCTGTGAACTTTGAACCCTCTATGACTTGTTGCTCTATGTCTAATACTATATACGAAGTATCTATATCTGTATGGTAGTAATGAAAGGTATCGATGATTTTCTTTTCTTTGGGATAATAGAGCGTATCTCTTACCGTATCTACATTATGTGTGATAGTTTCCTTAACTTTAAAAGAGCCTTTGGAAATGGGCGTGTTACGATAGCCTAACGACACGCCCAAAAAGAACGAAGAAACTACTATTATAATGGTTCTTATTGTCTTCATCTTTATTCTATTGTTAAGGTTAGCTCTTTCTTATCTATTTTTTTAATCAAAGCATTATAAGTCTTCCTTGATTTCCTTACCATACCTTTGACCGTATTCCGTCCAACTAAGATACAACCCTCTGTATCTTTTGCTGTGTTTCCACTATGTATGCGGACACCCTCAAAGTTTGGAACGTTTAGAAGCAACGGCATACGCTTTTTAAAGCGTGGCGACATTGTTATGATAACATCATACGTTCCAAAAGCAATGGCTGTATCTCCGTTTATTTTTACCTCTCTGGGGCGAACGGGGTCTTCCAATGTATCACAGAAATATACGCCGTCTATGTATAGCTTACCTATGGTATAGCTTTCACACCTATAAATTCTTTTTAGTTTTAGTTTCATTTTTTTCATTTAAGATTTCATTAATAATATCATCGTCTTTTACCTTACCTCTAATGAGCTTCACTATCTTTAGAAAGACTTTATTCTCTGTTATCACTGCCATGTTCTCTAATATGGAGATAAGCTCCACTAAATAGATGAACCCTGCAACAAGTTTGTAAGATGCGATAAAATCGATGTTTAAAATGTTCTGGAACTCAAAAAGCAGATAGACAATACCGAAATAACATAACATCTTAGAGATACTTTTTCTTAAGCGTCTTGAAGACCACGGAATATCTTTTTTCTTTGAGGCTCTTAGTCCTGTAAGAAAATCAGCTACTACTATAAGTAAGAGAAGAAAAAAAACATCTTTCAATGGCGTAAGATGCCCCATAAGAGCAAGAAGCCAACCTATAGGAGAGCTTAACGATTGAGTTAGTTTATTTGCTGTCTCCATTATCACTTAGGTCTTTTAGAGTGTCTTCGATAGTCTTTTCGGAGTTGTCGATAGAAATGTTTGTTGTAGCCTTAGGAAGAAAATAATCTGTTAACTTCATGATAACATCAATACGCTCTTTAGACGTTAACTTTTTGAGATCTTTTTTTATACCGTCTAAGTTGTCATCAATGATACAGGCAAAAGATTCTAATGCTTTCTGTGTTATCTTATCTTTGACGCCTTTTGGTCTGCCTTTAGGGTTGCCAGACTTTCCCTCTTGAAATTTTCCCATAATATTTTTTATTTTAATAATTAAGCACGATAAATATATGCTATTTACCGTGCTTAGAAATGTTAACTATTAATGTTGTTCATTTTTGTTGCTCTATAGTGTCGATGCACTACCTACATTGCGTCTATGATATCTTAATTCATCTAAATTTATCTCTTTTGGTAAGTCCATTTTATAATTCGATACGAATAGTCCTATAGCTCTTGTTATAAGTTTATCATCATGCAGTCCGTCTATAGCTCCAAGTGAACCATTTTGTTTGACTTCATAAGTTGTAAATTCATCAAGTGTGGCACTATCTCTTTCGACATACGCTTGTTCCTCTACCGTTCTAATAAGATTATCGATAATTGCTGTCTTTGTAGCCCTGTTGGTATGAAAGCCCCACTTTTTAGGCTTCCCCTCGATTATATTGTCTGCAGGAGCATTTCGGAAATATAGATTATCATATTCAAAGGCTATCTCTTCCAAAATGTACTGAGAGTGATCACCGTCAGTATCATTGTCCTTTGTCTCTATAGTGTTACTCTCTATAACCAGAAGAGCATTATTGTAGTATTTGGCTATCTGCACAGACTTCCACGCAAGCAAGTCATGGCGAATATGACCGCACCATTCAGCAACGACAACAGCCTTTTCTCCAAAAATAAGCCAATATCTATCAATTACACATATCACAGAATAATCGGCAGATGCACTACGACCGCCAATATCTACGGAGATGACATAACGATTGGAGATATTGATACTTTTATCAACATCTTCCCACATCTTTAACTCACCTTGAGGTGTTTCATGAAATTTTAGATTTTGTAAGGCTTCTTTGCCTTTCTCTGCTTTGCCTCTTACCTCTCCAATAAAAAGAGGTGGTCTACAACTATTACGCATCTTCTCAACGTCGTATATGTTAAATACCTTTTTACCACTATGTTTGAAAGCCTCTATATCGTCTGAAGGATACTCGGCAGACATATCGGCATGGTCGTTATAACCTTTCCTTTTATTCTCATACCAACATAATTTTAGAAAAATACAAAAACCAAATCACTAACGATAAACATCTTCTTATTATAAACAACCTAAAGCAAAAATTTAGAACAACTATAAAACTTTATATTTAAATATAATAAAAAAAACGAATATTTGAGGTCACAAATCGTGACCTCAAATAGGGGAAGTTATCTTTATAATATTTTTTTAAAGGACAAAGTATTACAATAATTTCTTCTGTTTTAAAAAGCACAACTACTTTTTAAATAAATATTAAATCTATTAAGAAACCTAACTTATTTTATTAATATTCAACAAGTCATTAAATATTAACAACAACATTTAATATTTGTTATTAATAAATTACATAATTTTAAGCATGATAAAATTAAAAATATAATAAACAACAGCATTACAATCATCTAATCTTATAATACACAATAATTACATACTATATTTTGTAATTCTTTGTATTTCATAATATTTTTACTACATTTGTCAATTATTAATAGTTGACATACATTTTTTGTTTTATTTCAATTATTAATTGACATAAAATATTGTTATTACCCAAATATTATGAAACAAAAACCAAACTTTAAACTAAAGGCATTTTCTTTACCTGAATTATTAGTAGTATTAGTAATTATTGGCATTTTAGTACTAATTGCCTTACCAAATCTTATGCCTCTAATTTCAAGAGCAAAAAGCATAGAAGCACAACAACAATTAACTTTTTTACATTCATTACAAAAAAGTAACTTTTACTCCTATTCAAAATATTCATCTTCATTGAATGATATAGATTTTGAACAATCAAAATTAATTTCAGACGGAGGCTCAGCAAACTATCGTATAGAAATAATCGAAGTATCAAACAATGGATATATTGCAACAGCAACCTCTGTTGTTGATTTTGATGGAGATGGAATTTTCAATGTATGGCAAATCAATCAAGATAAAGAATTAAAAGAAGTTGTGAAAGATTAAATTATGATTGTAATTGCAAGTATTATAACTCTTATTCCTATGATTATATCTGATATACGAAAAAGAGAAGTAAACATATTATGGTTACTTCTCTTTTCTGTGGTTCAGCTATATTTTAATGGAATCTCTAATGTTATATACAACATAGGTATTCTACTTTTTATCTTTTTGGGAATGTATTTATATATAATTTTCAGATATGGATTAAGAAGTAAAATAACAAACTATTTTGGAATGGGAGATATGCTATTTCTTATCTCATTAACAATAGCTTTTTCTATACGTGAATATACATATTTTCTTATAATAGGATTTATCTTTTCTATTATTTGGTGGCTAATTTCAAAAAAAGAAACAATCCCACTAGTTTCTACACTTGGTTCCACATATATCATCTGGTTATTAATTAAAAATTTATACTATGAATAAATATCTACTACTAATATTTAGCATTATATGCTATTCATATACAGTAAATGCACAAGAACAAGACTCTTCTCGTCTATCTAATATAAAAATCAAATTAGATAGCTTAGCTAATATTGACAAGATGTATCTTAAGGAAGTCGATTTATCAACTTCAAAGATCACTTTGTCCAATTTATTACAAGCTATTGCTAACGCTAATGGAGTAAACATTAGTATTAAAGGTGGCGAAAACATTTATATATCTTCAAATTTTAGCAGAGCAAGAATTGTTGATTTATTATACTTCGTTTGTTCAGAATATAATTTAGATTTAGAAATAATAGGAAACATAGTATCTGTATACCCATATAAACCTACGCCTATTAAAAACCCATCTATTATCAAATATGATAGTCTAAATAATAAATTAAGTTATGATCTTATTGATCAAAACTTACTTAATGTTGCCAAAGATATTTCTACGAAAAGTGGTAAAAATATCATTGTTCCTCAAACTTTATATTCAAAAAATGTTTCTGGGTATTTAACAGATGTTAAATTTGAAGAATCTATAAGTATTTTAGCAACTATAAATAATTTATCTATTGAAGAAAAACAAGATGATATATAAACTTTTATTGATAATAATAGTAACGTATCAAATAAAAAAAATTATGTCAGAAGAAGAGAGTTTACTCAGGAACAATTAATTATTGATTCAACAGGTCTAATTACTGCAAATATATATAGCGGAAATATGTATGACATTATAGTTGATATTTGCAGTAAAATGAATTTAAACTATCATTTTATATCTCCAGTAAATTATCAAACATCACTTTTTGTTTCAAATGTAACTTTTAGAACATTCTTAAATGTTATGTTTACTGGTACTGAATACGGATATTATTTTGAAAGTAATATATATATGTTTGGCACAAAAGACAAACAATATAATATAACTTCTAATGAAATATTTACCATGAAGTATCGTACTGTGACTAATATAATTGACATTATTCCTACTGCTATAAAAAAAGACGTTCAAGTTCAAATATTTCCTGATTTAAACAGTATTATTTTAAGTGGAGGTAATAAACAAGTATCCAGAGTCAAAGAGTTTTTAAATTCAATAGATCAAAGTGTTCCTCTTATTTCTATGGAAGTTATAATTGTCAATGTAAAAAAAGGATATGTAAAAGAGGTCGGTTTAGATATGGGATATGGAGGTAAACCTGTCTGTTCAAGTGGGACAATTTCCCCTGGACTTAATATAACTACTGGTGCAACATCAATTAACAATCTTATTAACAGATTTAATGGATTTGGAAATATTAATTTAGGTCAGGTATCTAAAGGCTTTTATGTAAACTTAAAACTCTTAGAGGATTCTGGAGATATTAAATTACGCTCAACACCAAAATTATCAACACTAAATGGACATCCTGCAACCATGACAAGTGGTGAAAAGAAGTATTATAAAGAGGTTCAGACAAATCTAATGGGGACACAAAACCCTGTTCAGTCTGAATCCTATACATGGAAAAGCATTGAAGCTAATTTAACCATAAAAATCACACCTCTTGTAAGCAAAGATAAGCAAATCACATTAGATGTAGAAATAGAACAATGTGAATTTACTCTTAGAGAACAAAAAGATGCTCCTCCAGGAACAGTAACACGAAAATTCAAATCAATTGTACGAGTAAAAGATGGAGATATGGTATTATTAGGAGGTATTGAAAGTAGTAGCGATCAAGTAAACTCATCTGGCTTACCTTTCCTTACTCGTTCACGTTTTTTTAAATGGCTTTTCGGTTCTACAAAAAAAAGTAAAAACTCACAAAAGTTAAACATATTTATTAAACCATCTGTTTTATGAAAATACAACTTGAGTTAATAAATTTTAAAGATAAATGCCAACACAGAACAATAATAACTCATAAAAAAATTCAAAGTAATAAAGCTATACCTAAACATCCAACAATCGTTTTAGTATCTGGTAAAGGTGTTATTACAAAAAGCTATGTTCAGGATAAAACTATTATTCAAAGGGTAATTAGCAACGATAATTTATATCATAGTTGTAACAATGAAAATAAAGAGATATCCTTCGTTAGAAAAGAACAAGTTGATTGTAAAATAAAACAATTTTCTAACATACTGTATATAAAAATATGCGGTAAGGTTGATAATCTTGTTATCAGGGATACTATATCTGAATTTTACAAGAATAAATTAACTATAAAAAATCTTTTAAAATATAAAGATGATGGTAAATTGATTTCATCGTATTTAATTAGAAAAGCTGAAATTCCTCTTATGATTTCGGTATTTATAATTTTGCTACTAAACTTTTTTATCAATGCTCATATTTCAGAAATGAACAATGGTTTACAGATGAAGTTAATGCAATACAAAAACAACAATATCCAGATGGATTCGCAACTAAAAGATATCAAAAAAATTAAAATGGAAA
Source organism: Bacteroidota bacterium (assembly GCA_015222165.1). Taxonomy (GTDB): domain Bacteria; phylum Bacteroidota; class Bacteroidia; order Bacteroidales; family Rikenellaceae; genus JADFUS01. The sequence continues at coordinate 6,582 of JADFUS010000051.1, read as the reverse complement.
ATATCCCTAATAGATCTATGTCGACATCTCTAATGATAGATAAATTAGCCTCCCAAATTCCCGATAGTGTTACTTTAAATTATCTTGCTGTCGATCCATTAAAAAGAAAAGTAGAGAAAAAACGATCTTTAATTACTGCGAAAAATACTATCACTATTAAGGGAGAGACATACACTGCAAACGATATAACTATTTTAACAACAAATATAAAAAATCTTGATTTTGTCAAAAACATAAAAATAAAACAAATCTCTAAGAAAAAAAATAATGCAATGTTGGAATTTGAAATAGAAATAACTTATTGATATGATTAAAAGACATATAAACATCATAAAATTAATTGGCTATTTTATAATAATACCTATTATTATTTGGAATTTAACTATTGGGAAGAGCTTTGATCTTTGGAGTGAATGCGAGAATAATAAAGATAAACTTTTTAAACTTCAATGTGATAGAGAAAATAAAGATAAGGATAACAATAGAATAGAGTTATCTGATAAGGGTTACTTATTAGATTCTATATCTATAAATAAAAATATAAAGGTTATAAAATATGGGCGATTTATAACAGCCTCTATAAATGATTATTCTTTAATAACAAATGTATTAGTGGTAAGTGGTGATTATTTTAAGCTTTTAAAAACAATTTATCAACTTGAGAAAACATGGACAATTAATTCACTTACATTTCAAACGGAGATGAATTATAAGACTAAACAAACAAGCCTATATTCTACCATAATCACCCAAGAAATATTAAAAATTAATTAGTTATGCAAAAAAACAGTATTACTTACCTCTTAATAATACTTGTTATGGTTGTATGGGGCATTGTGTTTTATAATATATTCAATCATTCTGATAAAAATAAAAATGAACAAGTTTGCTTAAATATACAGCCTCATAAAAAAGAAAATATGAGAGAGAAACTATTACTTAATTATAAGAATCCTTTCAGAATTATAAAAAAAGTTAAACCTAAAATAAAGCCCATAGAAGTAAAAAAAGAACCTCCTACATTTAAATACAAAGGGTTTATCCAAGGAGCTAAAAACAAAGTTCTAATTATTGAAAATAATGGTGTCCAAGAGATAGTCAATTCAAGACATAATCTATTAGGTTTTAAAATAATCAGTATCAATAAAGATTCCATAGTAGTAAGAAAAAATAAAATTAATTATAGTTTAATAAAAAATTAATCTTATGGAAAACACATCAATATCTACAGAGATATTACAAATTATATCTTCATACGAGGCGTACAATTATAAAATTGTTCCCTATATGAAAGATACAGATACAATAACTTTTTATGGGGAAAAATCCGTAGATTATATAGATATAAAGGATGAATTAGAAATATTACTCGGTAAAAATATAATAATTACACAAATTGAAAATTCTGATTTCGATAAATTAATTAATAAAAATTATAGAGAGGGTTCCTCTAATAATGAATCTATTACTGATGTAAAAACAATAAGTCAAGGTAAAGGTTTTTTAATTAATCTTATTGAAGAAGCATTTGATTGTTATGCTAGTGATATTCATTTTGAACCATATGACGAAAGATGCAGAATCCGCTTTCGAGTAGATGGTCAATTAATTGAACGATATGTTATAGATAAAGTTGATTATCCTTCTCTTATCAATCAAATTAAAATCTTTGCAAATTTAGATATATCTGAGAAACGTCTACCTCAGGATGGACGTATATTTTTCAATAAAGAAAATAAAAAATTCGATGTTAGGGTATCATCTCTTCCTACTATTTATGGTGAAAAAATTGTTCTTCGTCTGCTTACAAGACATAAAGAGTTATTAGATATAGAAAACTTAGGCTTTAGTGAAAGAGAATTAAAAGATTATAAAGAAGCTATTAACAATCCTCATGGTTTAATATTAATAACTGGTCCAACGGGTTCAGGTAAAAGTACAACGTTGTATGCAACTCTTAGATTATTAAACAATAATATTAGCAACATTTTGACTATTGAAGACCCAGTTGAATATACATTAGAGGGAATTAATCAAGTACAACTCAAAGAAGATATTGGTTTGACATTTGGAGTGGCGCTACGAACTTTCCTTCGTCAAGACCCAGATATTATTATGCTTGGAGAAATACGTGACGGAGACACAGCACAAATGGCAATACGAAGTGCATTAACAGGGCATTTAATTCTAAGTACAATACACACAAATAGTGCATGGGGAAGCATATCAAGATTGAGTGATATGGGGGTTCACGAATACCTTATATCAGATACTTTAGTTATGTGCGTAGCTCAAAGATTAGTACGTTTGCTTTGTCCTCATTGTAAAAAAAGAGGAGAAAAATATTATTCTGCAGTAGGATGTGATAAATGCTATCATACTGGCTACATGGGACGAAAAGCAATTTATGAAGTAATAAAAATCGACAATAACCTCAGAGAATTTATCAAAAAAGGAGAAAATGATATAACAGAATACTTAATAAAAAATAAAATAACTACACTTTCTGATTCTGCTTTAAATCTTTTAAATTCAGGACTTACAAGTCAAGAAGAAGTTTTATCTATAATAACAAAACAAGCGTTATGAATTTGAAAACTAATTTTTCAGCAGCATCTCTACCTATTGTATTAGTCATATCAACATTAATGTTGTTATCTATTTTAGGAGTTTTTATTTTGTATGATAGAAATAATTGTGAAATTTCCCTTTCACATTATAAGATACAACAAATGATGAATTTAGATTCAGCTGTATTACTTTATTGTAAAGATTCTTTATTTATAAATAGACTTTCTGTGGATAGCACTGTGCAATTATATGAAAATGATAGTCATTCTATAGTAAAATTATCTGTCTCAAAATATGGGCTTTATGAAATAGTTAGAGTATCGTCCGATAAAAATAAATTTACAAAAACAGCTGTTATTGGTAGTACAAATACTGGATATGATAACCTTACATTTTATGTATCTAACAAATATAGCCCCTTGTCAATAACGGGAAATAGTAATTTGGAAGGAACCATTTATGTTCCTAAATATGGAGTTTCATATAATCAAATGGAATATCAAGTTTTTACAGGTAATGAGATAAATTCAACACAAATAAAAACATCAAACACAGAACTTCCCACAACTATCAATCAAGATAATTTCACTTTTGATACTGCACACCTTTCATTATCAAAAGATATGTGTCTTGAAGATACAATCTTATTAGCCAAATCTATAACTGTAAAAAGTGGATTTGTTGGCACCGTACAATTAATAGCTAAAGATACAGTAATTATCGAATCCAATGTAATTCTTAAATATCCATCTGGCATCTATATTTCTAAAAATCATGAAAACGGGTATATAGAAATAAATAAAAACTCAATAATTAACGGTTATGTTGTAATAGGAAAAAGTGAAATAGAATCACAAGATAGAAAACCTAATTTAAAGATGGATATAAAATCTGAAATAAGAGGCATTGCTTACATAAACGGTATTTCACAACTACAAGGTATGGTAACAGGAAAAGTATTTACTGATGAATGTTCACTTTATATGAACAATAGCACTTATGAGAATACTATTTATAATTTTAGCGTCATAGAAAATAATGATGTAATAGCTCCTATTTTACTTGAAAATTCACCTTATGAAAGGAGTATTATTAAATGGTTAAACTAAAATTAAAAGCATCTTCTTTAATCGAGGTTATTGTAAGTTCTATTATACTATTAATTGTTTTTGTAATTTCTATGGATACTCTTATGCGTTTATCTATAACGAAAAATAATATTGAAGATACGGTACAAATGGAAATGGATATAAGGGAGTGTATAAAAAAAGAACACTTCGATGAAGAAAATATTAGGTATGAATGGGGAGAGATAAATATTCTTCAAAAAAACATAGGAAACAACCTTGCTCATATCACTTATTATATAAAAATGAATCATCAACAAAAAAAGATAGATTTTGAAAAAATCATTATTCGAAAAGACAAATATTAAAGCATCTACTATAATAGAACTATTGATTGTTATGATTATCTCTGGGATTATCATAGGATTAACTTTTGAAGGAATTGACATATTCCACAAGTATAGCCGTAAAATATCAAATGAGATAATGTTAAATGATAATTTATTGAAACAATATCTATCACTGAATACAATCATTGACAAAAGTGATAGTCTAACTTTTGACAACAAAGTAGTATTCTTATATAGAAAAGGATTAGTATTCGGTAAGATATATAGAGACAACTCAAATCTTCTTGTTAATCTATCTAACATGACAGATACTTTACCTATAAAGATAGCTTCACTTAATGTATGCTTGGGCGTGCTTAGCGATACTCTTATTGTTGAAACAGAAACAATTACTCTTGTTTTTAACACAATAGAACAAGTAGTAATACCTACGAAGAAAAATATTTATTATGAAAACAATTAGTGACAAAAAAAAAGAGATGCTTTTTTCAGAGTTTCACTCTTTACTTATATCTGGATTGGATTTTAGCAGAGCTTTTAAAATGTTAATAAGTAGTGAGAATGAAAAGAATATTAAAATATCTCTTGAGGAAATATACGAATCTGTCATAAAAGGAGAAAATCTTGGAAAAGCATTTGAAAGTAGCCATAAATTTTCAACTCTTGATTGTGGCGTAATAACTATTGGAGAAGAAACAGGAAAACTTTGTGAAGCATTTTTTTTTCTTGCAGATTACTACGAGTCTAAAGTTGCACAAAAACGAATGATTATTGGAGCATCGAGTTATCCCATTATTATTATGTGTGTAGCTGTAATAGTGTTGGTTTTTATGATTTTAGTTATAGTTCCTATGTTTGAACAAGTTTATGCACGAATGGGTGGCGAGATGCCAGCTATTACACAACTTATTATAAAATTATCTAAAAACTTTCATTACTACCTATTTGGAATATTTACAATTATTATTATTTGCTGGCTCTTTCTATTTGTTTATGGAAAGAGAGAGAGAGTTTTAGAATTAAAATCAAAGATAATGCTAAATACTCCTATGCTTGGTATGTTTATAAGAAAAAATACACAAGCGAGATTCTGTAAACTACTCTTTCTTTTATACAGCTCTGGAGTTCCTCTATTAAGAGGAATAAATATGTTGACCGACATTATAACCTTCTACCCATATAGAAAATCATTTAAAGATATTTGTGAAGGACTTAACAAAGGAGATTCTATCGCCGATGTCATGGAGAGAAATTCAACAATTTATGACAAAAAACTTATTGTTCTAATTCGGGTAGGAGAACAAACCAACAGACTTGGTCAAATGTTACAAAAACAAGGTGACGACATTACCAAAGAGTTAAACTACAAATTAAAAGGAATAGGAAACATATTAGAGCCTGTTCTAATTCTATTTGTAGGAGTAATTGTTGCCTTTATATTAATTGCTATGTATATGCCTATGTTTATGATGGGTGGAATAATAAACTAACTTTTTTAAAACTAAATATAAATAATGAAAACCTAAACTAAAAAAACTTAAAAAATGAAGAAAATGAAAAAAATGAAAATTTCGTATTTTCATATAAAGACTATTTGTACAATAGTTTTTATATTTTTACTCAAAAGCTCCTTTGCTCAGGAGGTAGATACATCTAAAGATAAAAAAGCTGAGACAAAAACTGTCACTGACAAAAAAGAAGATAATTCTGTAAAGGAAGAAGCTCAAAGTGAAGTATTAGATACAAACACTAAAAGTTTTGATAATGACGGAATAAACCCTTCACATAAAGATATTATAACTCCAACATCTCCAAGTTCAATTTTCACTACAATCAAATCATATAATACTGTAGACATGTCTACTGGAAAAGTTAATGTTAAAGTTCCAATAGCAGTTGCTGGTACTGAAGATATTAAAGTACCTGTAGAATTAAATTACATTACTGGCGGTATAAAATTAAGAGATGTCGCTTCATGGGTAGGACTTGGATGGAATTTATCTGCAGGAGGAAAAATAACTCGCATATTAAACAGATTTCCCGATACATTAGACGGATCTATCGATTCTTTATTAAATGCTAAATCATGGACATATTCAACACTATCTAAACCAGCAATAGAAGGAAATTTTGACGATAGAGTTAAAAAAAAGGATACTCAACCAGATATATTTCATTTTGAAATACCTGGAAAAAGCGGTATGTTTGTATTAGATTCATGGGGAAATGCTTCTACTATTCCATATCAAAATATAGAAATCAACTATGATAAAACAACCAAATATTTTGAAATTAAAGATGATAAAGGGAACAAATATTTTTTTCAAGATATAGAAAAAACAGAGATTCAAATTCCAGTAAGTGATGATATAGCAAGACCTAATATAAAATATGAATCTGCTTGGCATTTATCACAAATACAAAATATTAAAGGAGATTATATTTTTTTTGAATATAAAAAGTTAAAAATAGATAAAATTCTGAACCAATACATATATAAGACTTGTTCAAAAAAGATGACCATAGAGACTCCAGATCTTATACAAGGACCTTCTTGTTCATCTTTAATATATGATACATATGTCGATCCTTTA
>JADFUS010000050.1 GCA_015222165.1 Bacteroidota bacterium | reverse complement strand
ATTCCTCGTCCTTCAAAAAAAGAGGAAAAAGTGATAGAATATCTTATAAACTTTGCAAAAAATAATTCGCTACAATATTTCCAAGACGAAATAGGTAATGTTATTATAACAAAACCTGCGACAAAAGGCATGGAAAATAGTCCTATAACTATACTTCAATCACATATAGATATGGTGTGTGAGAAGAATAGTGATGTAGATTTCGATTTTGATAATGACCCTATCCAAACATTTGTTGAAGATGGTTGGGTAAAAGCTAAAGGTACAACATTAGGTGCTGATTGTGGTATTGGCGTTGCTATAACTATGGCAATACTTACTTCGAAAGATATTGCTCACCCAGCAATAGAGGCTCTTTTTACTGTAGATGAAGAGACTGGAATGACAGGAGCTAATAATCTTACAGCGGGAGTTCTAAAGGGTAAATATCTTATAAATATTGACTCTGAGGACGAAGGTGAGATTTTTGTTGGTTGTGCAGGTGGAGTAGATACTCTTGCTTCTTTCTCTGTGAAAAACGAAAAAGCAACAAGTTTCTTTACCCCTTTGCGTCTTCAAATTAAAGGTTTACAAGGAGGTCATTCGGGAGATGATATTAACAAAGGTTTTGCAAATGCAAATAGACTTCTTGTACGTTTCTTTTTTGAGCAGTGGGAAAACTTCAAATTTGAAATATCTAAATTCGACGGTGGAAATTTAAGAAATGCTATTCCTCGTGAAGCATATTGTGATTTTGCGGTTTCTTCTTCTGATGTTGAAGTTCTTGCAAAAGCATTTAAAGAATATACAGATACTGTAAAAGCAGAAAATAGTACTAAAGAGCCAACTATGGAGTTGACTATTGAACCTTTATCAAAATCTTTTGATGAGATTTTAGATTCTAAATTAGCTCATGATATTATATGCTCAATGGTAGTTATTCCAAATGGAGTAGTAGCTATGAGCCAAGATATTGCTAATTTTGTTGAGACTTCTACAAATTTAGCATCTGTAAAACATATCGATGATAAAATTGTTGTCGTAACAAGTCAGAGAAGTTCTGTGGAGAGTCGTAAAAACTCTTTAGCTCAAGTTCTTAACCAATTATTTACTCGTTATGGTGCAGAAGTAGAACATTCAGATGGTTATCCTGGGTGGACACCTATTCCTTCATCAGAGCTTTTAAATCGTTTTTGTGAAAGTTATAAACGTCTTTTCGGTAAAGAAATTGCTGTTAAGGCTGTTCATGCTGGACTTGAATGTGGTTTAATACTTGAAAAATACCCTAATTTAGAGATGGTTTCTGTAGGGCCAACAATTCGTAGAGTTCATTCTCCAGACGAAATGGTAGATATAAAAACTGTTGATATGTTTTGGGAGCTTATGGTAGATACTCTTAAAACTCTTTAGAAAATGAAAAAATTTTATATTTTTATTCTGACTTTCTTTATTTTACCGCTTGCCTTTTCTCAAACAAAAGATGAGTTGGTAGAGAAGTATGTTTCAAAATATTCAGATATTTCTATTAAAGAAATGAAAAAATCGGGAGTTCCTGCAAGTATAACTATGGCACAGGGATTATTGGAATCTGCTTATGGAAAGAGTCGTTTAGCTGTTTCAGCTAACAACCATTTTGGTATAAAATGTAAACGTACGTGGAAAGGTAAAACTATAAAACACGATGATGATTCGGCTCAAGAGTGTTTTAGATCATATGATTCTGCGGAAGAATCGTATACCGATCATTCATGTTTTTTAAGAGATAATTCAAGATATGCTTTTCTTTTTGATTATGATCCTTACGATTATGAATCGTGGGCTCATGGGCTTAAAAAGGCTGGCTATGCGACAAATCCGAAATATGCATATCTTTTAATTGACCTTATAGAGAGATATAATCTTTCTAATTTAGATAAAGGTAATGCAGTTATTTTAAAAGATAAAGATATTCCAAAAGCTACAACTGTAGTTATTCAGGAAAAGCACATTCCTACACGTAGTGAAGTTGAACAGCAACAAATTCGAAAAGCTGTTTATACTTATGGAGGTCTTAAAGTATATAAAAACAACGGTGTAGATTATGTCCTTACAGTTGATGGAGATACCTATTATTCTTTGTCAAGAAGATTAGGTATGAGTTCAAAAAGGTTATCTAGATTAAATGATACTTATGCTGATGCTAAAGTTGGTGATGTTGTTTATATTAGAGCAAAATCTTCGAAAGCTGAGAAAAAATCAACGGTGCATATTGTGAAAAGTGGGGATAATTTATATAATATCTCTCAAAAATATGCTGTTAAGTTAAAGAAACTGACTAGACGTAATGGTAAAAAAGCCAATGATGAATTGAGTATTGGTGAAAGAATTCGTTTACGATAATATAATAATTATATAAATAAAGGCACTGTCAGTTTTGGCAGTGCCTTTATTTTTGTAACATTATTGAATATATATTGTGTTTATTGTTATGTTTTCCATATATTTGTATCATTAAATAAATTAATTAAATATAATTTTATGAGAACTTCATTAATAGTATTAACCTGTTTGTTCGCATCTATTTTTTTTAAAGGAGAGGTAAAGAAAACAGATATTCAAAAGCTTAATTTAAAAGGAAATATTAAATCAGTTGTTGAAATTAAATATTTTGCCAAAAAAAAGAGAGGAAAAATATTTAAGGGAAATATAAGTAATAAAGTAGTGTCATATAAGTTTAATAGACATAAATATTTAAAAGAGGCAATATCATATAAGCATAAAAATTCAGAATATAAAAAGCAGATTTTTGAATATGATGATAATGATAATATAATTCAGCAAGCAAATTATTCTTCTGATAGTTTACTGTCTTATATAAAAATTTATGCTTACGATAAAAAAACTAATAGATATGATAAAGATAATAATAGGTTAAGTGATCTTACTTATAATTCAGAAGGTTTTTTATGTGGTAAAATAGTTTATAAATATGATGATGATGATAATTGTATAGAGGAAAAGAAATATTTATTTAATGATTCTTTGGATTATAAGATTGTTAATAGTTATGGAAGTGATCATATTTTAGAACAATCTTTATATTCTAATAATGTAGATTTAACATATTTTGCAAATAGTTATAAATATGATGAAAATAATTATTTAATAGAAAAATATAAACAATCTGGGTTTTATATTTTTAGCGAGAGGCTTTTTTTAAAATATGATAAAAATTATAATCTAATATCTAAAGAGTTGTATACATATGATAATTATTTAAAGAAAAGGGATTTTTTTATGTATGATAAAAATAATAATAAAATAAGGTATATAAATTATAATTCTACTTCTGATGTAAAAAGTATATTCATTTATAATTACGATAAAAATAATAATCTAGAATCTGAAATATCTACTTATTCAAATGGTCATTTGAAAAGTAAAAATGAATATATCTATGATGATAATAATAATTGGATAGAAAAAAGAGAGTATGAAGAGGGTGATAAGTATCCTATTTATATTGTAGAGCGTGAAATTGAATATTATAATTAAAAAATAAATAAATAATGAAGAATATAAAATATATATTATTTGTATTGGTATGTCTATCTTTTACATCTTGTCTAAACACAAACGAAAAAAGATCAAATTTATATTTTTTGAATTTAAAAGGAGATGTTAAATCTATCCTTGAAAAAAAATATGAAGCAGTTATGAAATTTGGAGAAATTTCTAAAGGGGATATTGAAGAGAATTATTCGCTTTATTCCGATTCTGGTTATGCCTTTTTATCTAATTTTAAAAGAGATGGTAATTTTAAGGATATCGTTAATTGTTCTTCTTCTGGAAATATAGAAAGTTTAAGAATAATGAAATATGATAGACATAAAAATTGTATAGAAAGTGTTAAGTTTAATTCAGAAGGATATTTAGGAAAAAAAATAATTTCCAAATATGATAAAAATAATATGTGCTTTGAAACTATTTATTATAGATCAGATGGATCTATGAATTTTAAAGATCATTTTATTTATGATAAAAATAATAATATTTCAAAAATATTTGTTTATAGATCACCTGGCTCTTTAGATTGTCATTATGAGTATAAGTTTTCTGATGATGATAATTTAATAGAAACGATTAAATTTTCTTCTGATGGAGTGAAAGAGCTTATAACTACTCTTAAATATAATGAATTAAATGATTGTATAGAAAGTATAGAAATTTGGTATCATGATTATGGGGATAGAAAATTTATTATTAGATCAACATATAAATATGATAAACATAATAACTGGATAGAAAAAATTGAATATACTGGAGAAAATGAGAAATTAAAAAGTATTATAGAGCGAGAAATTAAATATTATAATTAAAAAATAAATAAATAATGAAGAATATAAAATATAGTTTATTTGTATTGGTATGTCTATCTTTTACTTCTTGTCTAAATACTAGTGAAAGAAAAACAGATTTGCAAAATTTAGGTTTAAAAGGAAATGTTAAATCTATTATTGAAAAAAAATATGAGGCAGTTATGAAATTTGGAGAAATTTCTAAAGGAGATATTGAAGAGAATTATTCGCTTTATTCTGATTCTGGCTATGCCTTTATATATAATTTTAATAGAGATGCTAATTTAAAAGATATCGTTAATTATTCTTATTATGGAGATATGGATAGTAAAAGAATAATGAAATATGATGAGAATAAAAACTGTGTTGAAAATGTTAAGTATGACTCAGAAGGAAAGTCTGAAGAAAAAATAGTTTCAAATTTTGACGAAAACAATAAATGTCTACAAACTATTTTTTATAATTCAAATGGATCTATGGATTATAAATATCATTTTATATATGGTGATGAAGGGTATTGTAAAAAGATGTTTGTTTATAGTTCTCATGGCTCTTTAGATTGTCATTATGATCATAAATATTATAATAACAATAACCTTTTCGAAACGACTAAGTTTTCTTCTAATGGGTCAAAAAAGCGGTTAACTACTTTTAAATATAATGAATTGAATAATTGTACTGAGTATAGTACTGTTGCTTATAATGATTATGGAAATCAAAAATCTATTGCTATATTTAAGTATAAATATGATAGACATAATAACTGGATAGAGAGAATTGAATATACTGGAGATAATGAGAAAGTAGAAAGTATTATTGAGCGAAAAATTGAGTATTATAATTAAAACATAAATTCTTAAAAAAATAGAGCGTCCGAATATTCGGACGCTCTTATTGTTTAATGTGTATTTTGATTTATTCTTATAAGATGATAGAACCGTTAATCATAAACACTGCAGCAACACCAAGAATAGCGTAAAGTTCAGGAAATACGCAAAGGATTAGTGTACTTGTAAATAGGTCGTTACCTGCACCGATACCAGCGATACCATTAGCACAAACTTGTCCTTGACGAAGAGCAGAGAACAAAGCGATAATACCAAGAGCTAAACTACCACAAAGAATAGCAACACCTTGAGTTTCAGAGATTGTAGGTGTAAGAAGACCTGAAAAGATAAAATAGCCTACGAAACCATACAGACCCTGAGTACCAGCCATGGCAGATAGTACAAGATAGTTACCAAAAGCACCAGAATTTTTCTTCATAGCACCAACTGCTGCGTTACCAGCGATAGTTACGCCGTAAGCACTTCCAACTCCAGAAAGAATAAGCATTAATGCAATTCCTGTGTAAGCTAATAAAATAGGACTCATAATTTTACGTTTTTTTAGATTTATTTAATTGTTTTATTTGTTTTATTTTTTGTTGCGAGATAAAGGTTTGTAAGCACGACCGCCACCTTCAAATCCAACATTTTTGTAAAATTCTACGAATGTTAAACGTAGAGGGTGAACAAAAGCTCCAATAGCTCCCATGAACAAGTTTATACCGTGTCCAACAAGAAGAATTAGTGCCATGATAAGATATTTAACAATCGGAATATCTCCGCTCATACCCACTGCAAGTTCGTTAAAGATACCTGCAATAACACCGCCCGAAAGCCCTAGGGCAAATAGACGAATATAAGAAAGAACATCACCAAGTAAACTAGTAAGATTATTATATAGTCCATAAATTCCAAGACCTATATTAGATAAAATACCTTTATCAGGATTAGAGAATAGCATCATCATTGCTAATGAAATTCCAATGATAATTTTAAAAGTCATAGAGTCTGTTGTAAGTCCTCCGACTTCTAAATATGCTAAACAACCTGTTATTATTGCTCCAGCCCAGCCAATGTGTGTCAAACCATATTTAAAACCTCTACGTTTCATATTGAATATAGCACGTAGAATTGTGGCATAAATAATTTGAATAACACCTATTGTTAGAGAAAATCCAAATAGACTATTTTGTTCAACAAATAAGTCTTTTATGGGTGAAAACATCTCCATATCAGCCATAGTAGCTCCAAAGAAAACTCCTGTTATAGTACCCATCATCATTGTAGATAAAGAGCAAAGTATTACTAAATTTATAACTGGTCTTTTATCTGCAACTTTATTCTTGAATTTTGCTATTAAAGCTAAAACAAGAAATAACATTCCATATCCTATATCACACAAACACATTCCTACAAAGAAGATGAAAAATGGAGCGTAAAATCCTGTGACATCAGCTTCGTGGTAGTTTGGTAGAGAATATAGTTTTGTTATAAGTTCGTTAGTTTCTGCAAACCAGTTGTTTTTTAATAATACTGGAGGATTTTCTTCAATAGTTGGTATATCTTTAAAGAAGATAATGTCGTTAGCTGTTTCTAAAAAAGTATCGACAGCTTCGCATTTATCTTTAGGACACCAACTTTCAACGACAACTAATGTTCCTTCAGCAGCAGTTTCATTTCCGCTTTTTATGCGGATATAGTGTAGATCGTTATTTTCTTTTTCGAAAGCGTCTTTAATAAAATCAATATCAGCTTTCAAAGAACCTAAAAGGTCACAAAGATTAGCTTCCTCTTCTTCAAGAGCTTTAGCTTTAGCGATTATCTCGCTATGTTTTGCGATAGGTTCACGAACTTCTGTTCCGAAATTATGAATAGAAACAAGTTCATCTCCCTCTTTACCTACAAGAATAAAATAGGCATTTCCTTTTAAGCGTTCCACGAGGAACACATTGTATTTTTCTTCCCACTCTTGATTATATTGCTTATCGCCACATACGAAGAAACGGAAAGTAAGACCTTCAGAACGCATTTTATCAAAAGTATCTTTTGAATATTCGCCCCAAGGTTCAGTATCTGCAATTTCTTTTTTGACTTTATTAATGTCAGAATTAAGATTTTCCAGACGCTCTTTAGTAGTTTCGACACTCTCAATAAATTTGTCAACATCTTTAATATCATTGACTTTAGACGGTGTTTTTGAAGCCATCGTCCCATTTTTAAGTGCGTCTATAGTAGTTTTGAGTTTTGATATATGTGCAATCATGTTACGCTCCTCTTTTGAAGGATCGTATTTATTGATTGTTATATCAATAACTCCAAGTTGTCCGATTTTCTCTAAAAACTTTTCTTGTTCAAGGTGATGCAAAAGAAAAGTATATTTTAACATATCTACTATCATATTATGCTTCCTCCTTTTCTCTTTCTTGTCTACTCTTAACTATTTTCTGCGATGCTTTAGATAGATTTTCTTCGTCTTCCATAAAACGTTTAATCTTCATTATAGCTTCGTTATATCCAGGAATTTGCACTTTCTCATATAGATTCACTTTCTGTGTGGTTTTCTTACGAGCCACATCAAGAAGTCCAACTCTATATTCCGCAAGTTCTCGGCGTAGTCCCATCTCAGCATATTCTTTAAGCATCTTCACTCCATCAGAAATCCAAATTGGACTACTAAATAGATTATAATCTTTTTGCTCAAAAGAAATATCTTTGATGACAGGTAGCATCACCCCAGCAATTTTAGAGTATCCGAGTTCAATGTCTTTAACACTGATTAACTCGCTATCGAATTCACCCCATAGTGCAACCATATAGTCGTAGGTTTTGTTAAGTTCCTCCATTCGACTATTATATTGCTCTCTTTTGTCTTTGGCTTTTTTAACCTCAAGACGAAGGGCTGATTCCTTACTCTTGATGGTTGGCAACGCGCGAGTACGAATCTTGCGTTGTTTCTCCATATCATTGAGAGAGGTTTTGTTATATTGAAATTTAATTGCCATATCGGTATATTATTTTGGCCAATATTTTACCACAAGCTCATTTTTAAGTGCTACTTCGGCTTTATCGAAATATCTCGCAAATAGATCCCAAGTTGTATCTAACATCTTTGTAACATCAATGTTAATATCTATTGCAAGAAGCTCGTTAGAGTAATCCTTAGCAAATTTTAAAGTACGTTGGTCATAGTCTGTAAGGTCGAAACCATTTTCAAGTTTTGTTTTTGCATTTGCTGCATCTGCATAAAGACGAATGGCAGCATTCATAACTTGAGGGTGATCTTCACGTGTTTTTGAACCAATAACAAGTTGTTTCAAACGAGAAAGACTTCTAAATGGATCAACAATAACTTTACCAGTATCACTATCATTACGTAAGAATAACTGACCTTCTGTAATATAACCAGTATTATCTGGTACAGCATGTGTTATATCTCCGTTACTAAGAGTTGTTACGGCTATAATAGTTATTGAACCTCCGTTTGGAAGTTGTACCGCTTTTTCATAAATTTTAGCAAGGTCAGAATATAATGAACCTGGCATAGAATCTTTAGAAGGAATTTGATCCATACGGTTTGATACAATAGCTAAAGCATCAGCGTATAGGGTCATATCTGTAAGAAGTACTAAAACTTTTTCTCCTTTGTCAACAGCGAAATATTCTGCCGCTGTAAGTGTCATATCAGGAATAAGAAGACGTTCTACAGGAGGATTCTCAGTAGTATTCACGAAGAATACGATACGGTCTGAAGCACCTGCATTTTCAAAAACATTTTTGAAATATAAGAAGTCATCATTAGAAATACCCATACCTCCTAAGATGATACGGTCTGCTTTTGCACGAAGAGCAACCTCTGCCATAACTTGGTTATAAGGTTGATCTGGATCGGCAAAAAACGGAATTTTCTGTCCTGATACAAGAGCGTTATTAAGGTCAATACCTGCAATACCTGTTGGAATAAACTCCGATGGTTGGATACGTTTATAAGGGTTTACAGTAGGACCTCCAATTTCACGTTCTTCACCACCAATATCTTTATTGCCATAAATTGGTTCACCAAAAGCATTAAAAATACGTCCTGTAAGTTGGTCTCCAACTTTTAGTGTTGGAGGAGTTCCTTGAAAAATCACTTCTGAGTTTGTTGCAATACCTTCAGTTCCAGAGAAAACCTGAAGTGTAATTCTGTCGCCGTCTATTTTTACAACCTGTGCAAGGTTGCCGTTTACAGTCGCAAGTTCTTCGTTACCTACTCCCGACGCTTTGACAGTGACTGTTGCCTTAGTGATATTTTCGATTTTTGTATATACTCTCTGAAAAGCTTTTGTCTCCATTTTGATTCTTTATTATATGCGTTGAGAAGAGATAAGTTTATCTACTTGCGATTTATATTCTTTAAATTTGTCGCCATTAAATTCACAGAAGTTCATCTGACGTAATTCATTAATTACCTCTTTATAAAATTTAGAACATTCTTCAAAACCCTTATGTTTAAATTCTGAATAACAAATATCCATAACTAAATTAAACATAAAATGTTGACGATCTTTTGGACAGTTACTATCCATCTTATCAAAAGAGTCTTGTTGAAGGAATCCAAAATCTATAAGCTCAGATTTCCAATATTTATCGTGATATTCAATTGGCACAGAGTCATCACCTAAGATATTGATTTGCTCGTAAGCCTCTTTACCTCTTAATATTAAAGTTTTAGCTCCATTAACTTTTTTCACCCAACCGTTTTCACGACTCTCTTCTAGATATTTTTCAATTTCTGGATATTCCAGATATTTAGAATAACTATCTATAGGGTCAATTGCTGGATAACGTTTACTATCGGCACGTTGTTGAGAAAGTGCGTAAAAACATCTTGCACTTTTTTTAGTAGATTCTGTTACGGGTTCTTTCAAGTTACCACCCGCTGGAGAAACTGTTCCTAAGAAAGTTACAGAACCTGTTTGTCCGTTATTTAGTGTTACAATACCTGCACGTGAATAGTAGTTTGAGATGACTGCCGATAAATCCATAGGGAAAGCATCGGGTCCAGGAAGTTCCTCAAGACGGTTAGACATTTCACGAAGAGCCTGAGCCCAACGAGAAGTTGAATCGGCAAGAAGAAGAACTTTCAATGCCATAGCACGATAATACTCTCCAATAGCCATACCTGTGTAAACTGATGCTTCACGGGCTGCTACGGGCATATTCGATGTGTTACAGATGATTGTTGTACGTTCTATAAGTTTGTGACCTGTATGTGGATCATCAAGGTGAGGATATTCTGCGAAGATTTCCACAACCTCATTGGCACGTTCACCACAAGCAATCATGACGATAACGTCTGCTTCTGCTTGTTTAGAAATAGCATGTTGAAGAACAGTTTTACCAGCACCAAAAGGACCTGGGATAAAACCTGTACCTCCCTCAGCAAGAGGGTTAAATGTGTCAATAGCACGCATACCAGTTTCAAGAACTTTGTATGGACGTGGTTTTTCTTTATATGCTGTTATAGCTTCTTTAACTGCCCAGTGTTGAACCATTGTTATATCGTGGTCATTACCTTCGCTATCAGTTATAACGGCTATTTTTTCTGTTACTTTATAATCTCCTTTTTTTATTACCGATTTCACAGTATATTGTTCTTTCATAGCGAAAGGAACCATAATTTTGTGTTCGATGAATTTCTCAGGTACACTACCAAGCCAATCTCCTGCAGTTACAATATCTCCAACTTTTGCTAAAGGTGTAAATGCCCAAATAGCGTCATAATCAACAGCTGGTGAGATAACTCCTTTTTCAAGGAATAGAGTAGAAAGGTATGCAAGGTCATTTTGAAGACCGTCATAAATTTGTGAAAGTAAGCCTGGTGCAAGTACTACTTCAAGAAGGTGATCTTCAAATTCGACTTTCATGCCAGATTTTAGACCACGAGTACTTTCAAACACCTGAATATAAGCTAAATCACCAATTATCTTTATAACTTCAGCCATCAATTTAACGTCTTCAAGAATGATATAACATATCTCATTCTGCGATACAGGACCGTCAACGACAACAGTAACAAGGTTTGAGGTGATACCTTTTATATGTCCAATTGTTTTCATTCGTATTTTATGTTTTTTGTTTCTATTGAATAGAGCTTTTAGGCTCACTATTCTTCCATATCTTTGCCAATCGGAAGTCTTTCTTTGTTGCTAAGTTCTTCAACAATTTTCGCAAACATTTCACGACCAAATGCTTCGTCTAACATCAACCATCTATTTATCATACATAGTTTTAGGTAGTAACTTAAAAGCACATCAATGCCGAAATATTCAAAGACATTAAGTTCGTCAATGATTTTCCAGCGAAGAAGGTCTAATTCCTTCTCTTTTTTGAGCATGTTTGTTTGTTCAGTAATTGAAAGAACGCTATCTACAACGTCTATTTCTCCTTTTAGACCAAAGTCAGGAGCGGAACTGCTTATGAGATTTTCAACGACAAAACCTTCACCAATAACAACATCAGCAATTTCTCTTTTTAATCGACGAGCTTCAATAGCTGCACAAATATTTTTTATTGTGCGGTCTGATTCTCCCCAGATTCTTAAAAAAGAATTTTTTGATTTACTAAGTTGTTGGTAATAGTTTGTGATAATAATTTTCTCAATATCTACATCTTTATTCCCTTTTTGAACTTCTAGAGATTCAATTTCGGCGATAGATTTTTTTAGAAAATCAAAAAGAGCAACCTCAATAACATTTTGTTCCTCTTCTTCTTCGCTTAATTTAATTCCTTTAAGTTTATCGACAACGACTTTTACCTCTTCTGAAGAATAATTTCCGAGAGAGTTAAATTTACCATCTCTGCCATTTAATAACATACAGATATTATTAATATCATATGATGCTATCATTAAAGCAAGGTATCCTTTTTCTTTTTTTGATATAGCAGAAGTTATCTCCTCTTTTATAGATGAGATATTTAGGCTTTTGTTGTCTCCATCAATTTGGTAATCTGTTAAGCCTGCAATTAGGCAATGGTATCCAGCCTTAATCATATTTATTCCTCCCCGTATAAGATAGAAGATAAGCGTGGACGTACATAAGCACTGAAAAACGCATCAAATTCTTTATCTGTGAAGTTTATATAATACGATTCGCCAGTTTTTGCTATGCGAAAACCTTCTTTGATATTGCTCCCTTTTATAGAGATGCCTTTATCAAGATGTTCTTTTACCGAAGAAGTGATAAAATCATTAATGTTTTTAACTTTGTCTTCAGGGATTTGTACCTGTGCATTGATATCTCCAGTTTTACTCCATTCTTGAACAATATTTAGAATAAGTTCTTTGATGAAATTATCATCTTTAAAAGATGATTTTGTTTGTGGGGAAACAATAGACTTTGTTAAAAGTTCATTAATAGTTTGTTTAACATCTGCAAGAGCTTGTTTTGTTGCCAAATTCATCTCTTTGAGAGTGTTATTTGAAAGTACTGAAGATTTATTTTCAGCTTCTTCAACTATTTCAGTAGCTTTTTTCTTAGCATCAGCAACAATCTTTTTTGATTGAGCCTCAGCCTCTTCGATTAATCTTTGAGATTCTGCTTTTCCCTTTTGCAGACCTTCCTCGTAAAGTTTATCGGTAAGTTCTTGTATTTTCGTTACCATATCTGATATTGTGATTGTTAATTTCTCAAAAATAGCTAAATAATATCATATTGCAAATAAAAAACTTAAAAAAGTTTCTTATGCTTCCATCTTTTGTGCGACCAAGTCCATAAATGGGGTTCTCTTTTTATCATTGCTTCCAATTTGTTAATATAACGCTCAATGATAGTTTCGTAGTTTATATCCTCCATTCCATCATAAATCCTAACCATTTTCGCATGATAGTATCCTCTCTTAACTTTTGTTATTTCTAAAAAGAAGACTCCCATTTTAAAATGTTTTGCTAGTTCTCCTATTCCAATAAAGAATTGTGTGTCTTGATTTAGAAAAGTATACCAGCGATGTTCGTTATTACGTATTGGAGTTTGGTCGGCAAGCATTGCCATGACGACATTATTTCCTTTGTTTCTTATTATTCTTTTTACAACTGCCGACATCATACACGGATTTCCTCCAAAACGAGATCTCATTTTAAGATAAAATTCGTCAGATGCTTTGCCGTGTAGTGGTCTGTAAACTGGGCATACCATATTTTCTACACGAAGAGGGTAGCCTACGGTATATTCCCATGACCCATAGTGTGACATTGCACAAATGGCAGGGCTAGTTTTTATAAATTCTTGAAATTCGTCATCATCATAAGTGAAATGTTTCTTCATAGTTTTTTCACTTGCTCCCACCATAGCCAAAGAGTCTACAAACAAATCACCAAGATGTTTGTAATAATCTTTTTCTATTTTTATTATCTCTTTTTTGCTTTTTTCAGGGAAAGAAAGTGTTAAATTTTTTCTGACAACAGCTCTTCTATATTTTACTACATGGTAAAGTAAAAATGTTATTATATCCGCCAAACCAAATTTTATAAATCTGGGCGTGTAGGCTAGGGTATAGCCTAAAATAACTAAAAAATGGTATATTAGTCTATCTTTAAAAGATAGTTTTTCTCTTTTCATATTACTACTACTTATTTGGCTCTCTCTTTTAGCCACTCTATCTCTTCATTCCAAATTGTAGAATCTGGAGTTTCTAAAATTAGAGGTATATCATCAAATCTTTTATCCTTAGCGATATAATCAAAAGCATCATATCCTATAAAACCGTTGCCAAGAGAACTGTGTCTGTCTATACGGCTTCCTAAAGGTTTCATAGCATCGTTAAGGTGCATTCCTTTAAGATATTTAAAACCTATAATTTCGTCAAAAAGTTTGAAAGTTTCATCGCAAGCTGTTTTGGAGCTTAAATCATATCCCGAAGCAAAAGTATGACACGTATCTAAGCACACGCCAACCCTACTTTTATCTTCCACAAGGTCTATCATTCCTTTTAGATGTTCGAAGCAATAACCCATGTTAGTCCCCTGACCAGCAGTGTTTTCTATTACAGCAATAACTCCTTCGGTTTGTTTTAGAGTTATGTTAATAGATTCAGCGACAAGCTCTATAGCTCTCTCTTCGCTGATAGTTTTAAGGTGGCTACCTGGGTGAAAATTTAATCTATTAAGTCCTAATTGTTCACAACGTTGCATCTCGTCAAGAAAAGCATTTCTTGATTTTGTTAGTGCTATATCGTCGTGATGACATAAATTAATAAGATAGCTATCGTGAGGAAGAATATTATCTGGTGTATAACCAAATTCTTCGCATCTCTCTTTAAATAGAGTGATAGATTTTTCTGTGAGTGGCGAAGCTACCCATTGACGTTGATTCTTTGTGAAAAGAGCAAATGCTGTTGCTCCAATTTCTTTAGCATTTAAAGGGGCATTTTCTACTCCTCCAGCACTGCTTATATGTGATCCAAAATATTTCATAACCAATATTTTATAGTAGATAGAAACCTACAGTCATCATTATTTGTCTATTGTATAATTTCCCTTTATAAAAATCTTTACCAATACTAATGCCGTGTGAAGCAGAGCTAAATTTAGCATTATAATTAAGATCTAAAGAGATTTTTTTTAATATATCGAAACCTACACCAATTTGATAACCCATACAATTACTACTGTAGTCATCTTGGATATCAGCTATGCAATCTAAACTTTTTGTCTGTTTACGGTCTATATTTACAGAAAATGTAGGACCTGCATAAGCTCTCATAAATAGAGCTTGAACTCCCACAACAACTGGGAAATCTATAGTCTCTTGTCTATATTTAACATTACCTCCAGTATTGATATTATATTTATACGAGCTGTGAGTGAAAAGTGCGTCACCTTGAACATAAAGTAAAGGGATAAGTTTTAACTTTAATCCTATTCCTAAGTGAAATCCAGCAGGTGTTGAGCCTTCTCTTATAATGCTTTCATCGCTAAAATTAAATTCAGAAACATTAAAATTTGCTCCTCCTTTAACTGCCAGTTTTATTTGTGCTGATGCGACAGAACACATCAATGTCATTGTTATAACTAATAATAATTTTTTCATAGTCTATTGTTCTAAACAAAGTAATGATAGTTTATATAGTAATCTTGCTCCGATGTTTGCATCAACAGAATTTTCATCTATTTGAGAAACTTCTACAAGGTCAAATCCAATAATATTTTTACCGCTTTTTTTCAAAAAAACAAGAAGATAGACAAGCTCATTATAAGATAAACCTCCAGGAACTGGTGTCCCAGTGTTTGTGCAATATTCTGGAGATAGTCCATCTATATCAAGGCTAATATAAATATTTTTTGGAAGAGTATCACAAATTTTCTTACAAATTTTTTCCCAAGTCTCTCCTTCGAATAAATTATTATGTATATCTCTATCAAAGAAAGTCGTTATTTTATCATTTGTATCTATAATGTTTTTTTCATCTTCACAAAAATCTCGTATTCCAACTTGAGTTAGTTGTGTAAGCTCTTTGACGTCATTCACAACATTATACATAATTGAAGCGTGAGAATAAGTGAAGCCTTCATATGCTTTTCTTAAATCGGCGTGAGCATCAATATGAAGAATAGCTATCTCTCCATATTTTTCTGCTGTAGCTTTTATAAGTCCATATGGTGTGCTATGGTCACCTCCTACGAGAGCAACTTTTTTACCTTTATCAAGATAACTTTTAGCTGTTTCGTAGATTGTCTTATTCATCTTCTCGCAAGATTCATTAATATGTTCTAATGGTTTTGCGATAGTCCAATCTTTAGAGCTAAGTCCAATCTCTAATCGAGAAATAACTTTTTCTGCATGAACACGAGCTTTTTTACTCTCTGACAACATATCCTCATCAAAAGGGTGTGTAGCAATACCTTTTTCATAAATTTTGCCAAAGTCATAGTCGTATAAATCAACTTGTAGTGACGCATCAAGTA
Organism: Bacteroidota bacterium; assembly: GCA_015222165.1. Lineage (GTDB taxonomy): Bacteria > Bacteroidota > Bacteroidia > Bacteroidales > Rikenellaceae > JADFUS01. The sequence goes on along the minus strand of JADFUS010000050.1, from coordinate 10,904 downwards.
TAGCATCTGGAGCTTTAGCTGTTCCTGCTCTATAAGATGTTGTTACGTCCCACGGTGCAGAAATAAGAATTAGTTCTCCATTATCTGTGTCAAAAGGAAGTGCAAAATAATTTCCATTTGGCACACAAATGTCATTAGGATTAAAATTTTCCATAATTAATCAAGTTTTAAAACCGCAAGGAAGGCTTGTTGTGGAACTTCCACATTACCAACCTGACGCATACGTTTTTTACCTTTCTTTTGTTTTTCAAGAAGTTTACGTTTACGAGAAATATCTCCACCATAACATTTTGCAGTAACATCTTTTCTTACAGCCTTCACTGTTTCACGAGCAATAATTTTTGCTCCAATGGCTGCCTGAATAGCTATATCAAATTGTTGGCGAGGAATAAGTTCTTTAAGTTTCTCACACATCTTACGTCCAAAATCATAGGCGTTATCACGGTGAATAAGTGCCGATAAAGCATCAACAGGTTCTCCGTTTAATAATATGTCGAGTTTAGAAAGTTCTGCTTTGCCGACCCCAATACGGTGATAGTCAAAAGAGGCATAACCTTTAGATATACTTTTTAATCTGTCATAAAAATTAAAAACAATTTCAGCAAGAGGCATATCGAAAGATACTTCCACTCTGTCTGTGCTTAAAAAAGTTTGATTTTTTAGAATTCCTCGTTTATCTATACACAATTTCATTACAGAACCTAAAAATTCAGATTTTGTGATTATTTGTGCTGAGATATATGGTTCTTCAATATAATTTATGATTGTAGGTTCTGGAAGTCCCGATGGATTATGAACATCAATAACAGCTCCTTTTGTTGTATGTACTACATACGAAACATTGGGAACAGTAGTTATAACGTCCATATTGAACTCTCTATATAATCTCTCTTGAATAATTTCCATATGAAGCAAGCCTAGGAAACCACAACGGAATCCGAAGCCTAAAGCAAGTGAAGATTCTGGTTCAAAAGTTAAAGAAGCATCATTTAACTGTAGCTTTTCTATAGAAGTTCTTAGATCTTCATAATCATCACTATCAACAGGGTAAATTCCTGCAAAGACCATAGGTTTAACATTTTCAAAACCGTCAATAGCTTTTTCACAAGGATTTTCTACGCTTGTTATAGTATCACCAACTTTAATATCAAAAGAGTTTTTAACACCAGAAATAATATAACCTACATCTCCAGTCTTAACTTCATTTTTTGGAAACATATTAAGTTTTAAAACGCCAACTTCGTCGGCTTCATATTCAGCACCAGTATTAAAGAATTTAACTTTTTCACCTTTTTTTATAGAGCCACTCATGATTCTATAATAGGCAATGATACCTCTAAAGGAGTTGAATATAGAATCGAAAATAAGAGCTTGAAGTGGAGCATCTTCTTCTCCGTGAGGAGCGGGGATAACTTCAACAATACGCTCTAATATTTTTTCAACACCTTCTCCAGTTTTTCCTGAAGCAAGTAAAATATCTTCTTCTTTACAACCCAAAAGCTCAATGATTTGGTCAGAAACCTCATCTATCATCGCTGCGGGCATATCTATTTTATTTATTACTGGTATTATTGTTAAGTCGTGTTCTAGAGCTAAATATAGATTTGAAATAGTCTGAGCCTGAATACCTTGTGTAGCGTCAACAATAAGTAAAGCTCCTTCGCAAGAGGCTATAGCACGTGATACTTCGTACGAGAAATCGACGTGTCCCGGAGTGTCAATAAGGTTTAAAACATAGTTTTCGCCATCTTGAACATAATCCATTTGTATAGCGTGACTCTTTATTGTTATACCTTTTTCTCTCTCAAGTTCCATGTTATCAAGAATTTGAGATTGCTTTTGTCTTTCGGTAATTGTTGCGGTACTATCTAAAAGTCTGTCGGCAAGAGTACTTTTACCGTGATCAATGTGAGCAATAATACAGAAGTTTCTTATATTTTTCATTTATGATTTATATCTGCTTTAGAGGTCTACGCCTCTGTTAATGTGTCTTTTATTATTTTATTTTAAAAGTGTTAACAAAAATTTTATTCTTTGTTATACACTTGATATGCCAATTTTTTCACGTACATTATAAAGAAACCTGTTAGTACGAGGTTCAAAACTAATGATAACATTGCAATTGTCAAAATATATCCTCCAAGAGAGTAGCCAATGGATAAAACTATTATTCCTGCGCCAACTTCTCCACGAGCAAACATTCCTATAGAAAGAGCCACTCTCTCTTTTAAGGCTCTATCTTTGTAGAAAAATATTGGTAACATCTTACCTATATTCGATAATAGGGTAACCATTAAAACATGAAAAGCTATGGTTGACCACTCCATTTCTACAAAAGTTGCTGTTATGGTTTTAGCATTTAAAGATGCTGTTAGTGTGTCTACTCCAATAAATTGTGGTGTGACAAGCCCCACAAGAAGCATAAATACATAAGATATTATATTAGTATATCTTACCTCTATTTTTGAAGTGTAGTGTACACTTTTTATAGACATTCCAAGAACAAAAGCTGGAAGAAGTACTTCCAAATGTATGCCATTTCCTGCACCAAATAATTTTGTAGTTCCCCAATAGGTAAAATTACTAAGAAGAACAATAATTATTGAATATGTAGTTATCGCTCTCCAAGTTTGAGGAATTGAAAATTTATTAAGAAATTTCCACCCATACCATAGAAGAATAGTAATAATTATTACTATAAGTAGAAGTGGAAGTTTTACCCCTATCATCATAATCTGAAGAGGTATCATTAATAAAATGGTGTCTAAATCGTCAAAGATAGCTAAAATTTGGATTTTTTTATATATCCAACTATTTTTTAATCCAACAGCAAGAAGCATTGTGAAAAGTATTCCCGCAGAGGTTGGAGCTGAAAAACGACTTAGTAAAAGATTTTCTTTCCAAGCGTCCCAATTTCCTAAATATTCTGGAGGAAGAAGGAGCATGAAATATATAGCAACAAAAATCCATGGTATAGCTGCCGAAGCCATAGCTACGCCGTAGTCTGTTGCATAGCTTTTTATTTTTGTCTTGTCAAGTTCAAATTCTCGTCCTACGTTTATCATTATAAATGATAGACAAGTAAAGAGTAGAAAATTTGTTATACTCTTCGAAGATTCAAAAAATTCTGGGTTGGTGATATTTGGTATCAATTGCGAGAGAACGAGGCCTAAGATTAGGCTAAAAGAGAGCAATACGACCTTTTTCATCGATTATATATATTAGTTATTATTTGGGTATTTGTTTTTTTACTTATTTAGACTATTCTATGTAAGTAATAGCGTCTTGTAAATTTTGGGTTCTCTTTCCCTTATTTATTTCAAAAAAACAATGGGGAGTCCTTTATAAAGTCTCCCCTTTGTCAAGTATCTAAAAGATGTTGCAGATTTCTCTGCTATTATCTCTCGTCATATCTGAAATACGGCGAGAAATATAATTATTTATTTTCAACGCTAGGCATAACATCAAGTAAATCGATATCAAAAATAAGAGTTTGATTACCAAGACGTCCTCTAGAGCCATAACCTAATTCAGAAGGGATATAAAGAATTATTTTACCACCTTTACCAACAAGTTGAACACCTTCAGTCCATCCTTTGATTACTCTGTTTAGAGAGAAAGTTGCAGGAGTACCACGTTTGATAGAAGAATCAAATTCTTTACCATCTATAGTTGTTCCAACATAATTTACTTTTACAGTATCAGTTTCACAAAGAGCTTTTACATTTTCGTCACCCATGTTAACGATTTTGTAATAAAGACCACTTTCTGTCTTTTTAACGCCTTCTTCTTTGCTTATTCCTTCAAGGAAGCTTTCACTTGCTTCAGCTTTCTTTTTAGGAACCGTAACTGTCATATAGTTTCTGAAAAATTCACGAGCTTCTTTAAGCTCATATTTTTCCATTGAATCAAGTTCGCTTTCGCTTGCATTCATGATTTTTTCCATTGCATTGTAAACCATGTTTTTGTCTATATCTACATCTTCAGTAGATTTTAGTTGATTACCCATCATCAAACCAATAGCATTTGAAAGAGAATCTTTTTCTGAATTTAGAGATTTGTTTCCTGAAGTTACTTGATTAGAGCAAGAACTCATTGTTCCAACCAATACGATAGATAAGATAATTAATTTTTTCATCTTGTTTTCTAGTTTATTTTTTTTAGTTTATTGTTTATTCGTATTACGTATCTTTGTAATATATAAAATATTAGCTAGACAAAGATAATAAAAAAGAGTTTTATAGCAATAAAAAATCTTTTTTTGTTATAACATTTCCTTATATATGTTAATAATTACTTCTTAGCTCTTTAATTTTGGAGTATGCCTCTTTTAGTCCAAGTTCTCCTGCTCTACTAATGTCTAAAAACCCTTTTTTATTGTCCTTCAAATATAATTGTGCCAATCCTCTATTATAATATGCTTCTGCAAAAGATGGATTTATCTCTATAGCTTTACTATAACTTCCTATGGCTTGAGGAATTTCACCTGAGAGACATAATAAATTACCTTTGTTATAATAAAAATAAGATATATATGGATTTATGCTTATGGCATAATCAATATCTTTAATTGGTTCTTTATAGTTGTACGTCCTTTTTGTTCTTTCTAGACGATGACTTTTATCAGAGTTTATTATTAGCTTTTGTTCTTTTTCGTCAAGATTAGAGATGAAATTAATCATTTCACAACGAACACTACTCCTATTAAAATATAAAAATGCGTTATAATTATTATTAGAAATAGCTTTGTCATACATATTTATAGAGTTTGTATATTGTTTTATAGAATACTCTTTCATAGCAGAAATAAAATCATCTATCCAAGCACCGCCATACCATTGTTTCAAATTATTTTTTTCTATAACATAAGATATAGAATCTGTCGCTAGAAGTGGAGAATTTGTTATGGTAAGTTTTCTTGTTCCAACATTTTTAATAAATGATTTTATATCTGCATTATCTATCTCGTTGTTTTTCTTTTTTTCTGTTATTGCAAATTTAAAAAGAGGAAGAATATCTATATCTATATCTTTATTTTTAATATTGTCTTTTTTGTTAAATTCGTGGTTGTCAAAAGAGAGTAGGCTATTAAAAACTTTACTCGTATCTGCATAAGTTTTATAATCTTTGTTTCCAGTTTTTATGTTGTTTTGATATTCATTAATTTTTTGTTGAGCTATTTTCCTATCTTTTTTTGCTCCCGAAGAGTCTCCGAGTAAATCTCTTACATAAGCCCTATTTAAATATGCATTAGCAAAATCGTTATATAAACTTATTGATTTTGTGAAATCTGAAAAAGCATTTTCAATTTCTCCAAGTTTTAAATTTAAATTTCCTCTATTATAATATCCTAATAAATTTGTTGGTGAGTATATTATAACTTTATTATAATCGTCTAAAGCATTGTTGTAATCGCCAATTTGTGATCGTAAAATAGCTCTATTAAAGTATGCTAGAGAGCTTGTAGAATCTTTTTTTATTATGGAGCTAAAATCCTCAATAGCTTTTATCGGATTATTTGAATATGAGTATGTTATGGCTCGATTAAAATATGCTGATAAATTTGTTGTGTCATATTTTATAGCATTATCCAAATCACTTAGTGCTTTTTTATACTCCTTTTTAAGATTATATATTCCTCCTCTTTTCATATATGCATCGCTATATCGTGGAGAAACATCTATAGCACTATTAAAATTTTCTAACGCTTTTACGGTATCCTTTAGCATTAAGTATGCCGTACCTCTATTAAGGTAAGCATCAACACCCTCTTTATCTTGTTTTATATATTTTGTAAAATCTTCTATTGCTCCTTTAAATTGCTGGTTTAACAAAAGCGTAACCCCTCTGCTATAGTATGTTTTATAATAGTCAGGTCTTATGTCTAATGCAATCTGAAAATCTTTTAGGGCATCGTTATAATTCCCCATCATAGAGCGAGTTATAGCCCTATATTGAAAAGCTTCAACATAAACAGGATTTATTCTTATAGAGTTTGTGAAGTCGTGTTCTGCACCAACAATATCATTAAGATTATATTTTGCTATGGCGCGTAAAAAAAAGCCATCTTGACTCATAGAATCTGCTTCAATAAGCGTGGATAGGATATTTATAGCTTTATAATATTGTTTTTTTATAATAGCATTTTGTCCCATATAATATATATACCTCTTATTATATTGAGCAATAAGAGATGTAGATGTAATAATAAATAATAATATAAATAAAAAAGTTTTCTTCATTTTAAAATTTGTCCATTAGAGCATTACGATAGTTTTTTCCTATAGGAATACTTTGTCTATTTATTATTACTCCTCCAGTTTCAACTATCTCAATTTGTTTTAATGAAACAATATATGATTTGTGAATTCTTACAAAAAGGTTTGATGGAAGTTCTTCTTCAAGTTTTTTTAAAGAGTAATATGCTGTTATTCTGCGAGTTGTTGTGTGGAAAGTAACATATTCCCGTTGTCCTTCAATATATATTAAATCACTGTAATTTACTTTATATATTTTATGGTCAGCACGAATAATAATATGATTATCTGTTTGAGCTTCTTCAGAATTGATATTGTTCTCTTTTTCTGAAAGAGTATGGTTCATAACCAGTCTGTCCGTTGCTTTAGATATAGCTTGGAAAAAGCGGTTAAAGGCTATGGGTTTTATAAGATAATCTGTGATATTTAAGTCGAATCCCTCAAGAGCATATTCAGAATAAGCTGTTGTGAAAATAACTTCTATTTTTTGTTTAAGTGATCGAGCAAATTCTAGTCCTGATATCTCAGGCATATGAATATCTAGCAAAATAATATCTACTTTATTTTTTTGCATTATAGCTTTTGCATCAATAACGTTATGTGTTGCACCGACAAGATTTAGTGTGTTTATTTTTTCCACATAAGCAGTCAACAACCTTCTTGCTTGAAGCTCGTCATCAACAATCAAAATATTGTATTGTTTATTATTCTCCATTTTTATTTGTCCTTAATGTTAGCTTAGTGGTAAAAATTTTATTTTTTAAATCTGTAACCAAATCAAATCGTTCAGGGTAATATAGTTCCAATCTTTTAATAATATTTTGTGTTCCTATACCCATTTTTTGAGTCATTATATTAGAAGAGGTTTTATTTTGCGTCATAAAAGATACGATATTATTTTCAGTTTTTAATTCTATCATAATATAGTCTTCTTTTCCTGTTAAACCATGTTTAAAGCAATTTTCTAAAATTGGTTGTAATAACATAGTAGGAATTTTTATTTTTTTATTTTTTATCCAGTAGTTGAAATCCACTTTACACTCTGTTTCCGAGCAAAGTTGATTAAAATTTATGAAGTTTTCTAAATAAACAACTTCTTGTTCAGCAGTGACAAATCCATCTTTATTATCTAAAACATATCTTAACATATTAGATAACTTCATTATTCCTTCAGAGGTGTTTTCATCTTTCATTACCGACATTGAATATATATTATTCAGTGCATTAAATAAAAAGTGAGGGTTGATTTGCATTTTCAAAATCTGTAGCTCCATCTCTTTTTTTTCTGCAATAAGTGTTGAATTTTGTTCCTTATTATCGAAATTTTGAAGTGCGAAGGTTGTCATGCTTGATATGAAAACAGCATAAGACATTAAAACAGAATTTTTTATAAATAATTGATGTAGCTTCAAAGGAATGTTAATATTCATTTGATTGCTTATGTTCCATTCGAGATGTGCCACTAAAAATGATACTGTTCCTATAAATATAAGTATTAAAAAAGTATATAGAAAAATTCTTTTTTGCTGTATGAATTTTGTGAAATATTTTTCGTTTATCACAAAAACAGAGATCATAGAAATAACTTCAATGGCAGGAATTGTGAATACTACTTTATAGTTTTCTCCTAGCCATGGAATAATTAATATGGTATATAGTATCACCCAAATAAGAAATGCGAAAAATCGTCGTTGTCTTCTATCTATTAATTTTGGTGTATTTAGAAATAATTTTCTGAAAAACATAGTGATTTATTTTGTTACAAATATAGTAATTTAATAAGTTATAGCAAAAAATATTTATTGTTATTAAATAGCCTATTTTTGTGTTAATTTAAAACATAAAATAAAATAAATGAAAACATTTGTTATCATAAAAGAAAAATATTATCTTTCGCCAAAATCCGATGTAATATAATAGTGTAAATTATTAATTTTTAAATAATGAAAAAGACTAATTATTTTTTAATGATGTTATGTGCAATGTTTGTTTGTATAACATCATGTAGTAAAAATTCAGATCCTGTAGATGAATTAAAATCTATAGATTTAACTATTTCAGAAGGTGAATCTATAGTTGTTGATGGAGCTGATATTGTAAAGATTGTGACTATAAGTTCTTCTGATGTTATTGATAGAGATGTGAAAATTGTTTTATCTTTAAGTGAGGAAAATTCTGTAGCTTCTCTTTCTGAGAATTCAGTTATTTTATCAGCAGGAACGCAAAATGCTACAGTTTCATTAACTTTTTTGGCTTCTGCTTTTCCTCCAAAAACTGTTGAAAAAAAGATTACGCTTTCTGTGACAACTGAAAATGAAAAAGTTCAAATTGAAGAGCCATACTCTTATTTTTATGTTAAAGGTACTGATGGTGAAGAGTTGCCAGCAGAATTAACTGTAGGATGTACAAATTTTGATATCGATGTCACTTCTGAAAAATATGAAGGAGGTTCTTTCGGTATTGCTAAATATACTTTGAAATTATCAAAAAAATTAAAAAAAGATTTGACGATAAGTACTTTTGTTCATGCAAAGAAAGATATATGTGCATTAACAAGTTCTTTAGATTGGAGTCCTATAATTACTAAAGGTAAAACAGTATCTAAAGAAATCCAAGTTAATCTAAGTTATGGCTTAGAGGAAGGAAGTCTTCTTCCAATATATTTTACGACAGAAAAAACTCGTAAAGATGTTGTTAATAAAACAACAGAACTTAAATTTAAAATAATTGACCCTACCGAGCCTACTATTTTTATTTCTCCTTTAATAAAAGATATTAAAGTAGGTAATGTTGATGGTGATGATACAGCTGAAAATCTTGTAGAAACTATAACTATTTCGTTAAGTAAAAAAGTTGATAAAGATATAAATGTGAAATTAAAACTTACTTCAGATGAAGAAGATTTATCAGGAGTATTGTCTGAAACAGATTTAATTATTGAAAAAGGGACTTTGTCGAAAACAGCAACTGTTACTTTTGATGCTACAAAATATTTGTCAGAAGATAATTGTGCTACAGTTACCGTAACAGCAACAACAGATGATGTTGTCTTTAAAGAGGGTTCAGAAAAATCAATATTCAATGTTTGTGGAGCAAAAGCAGGAGTTAAGCAAAAAATGGATTGTAAGATAGAGTGTTTTGATACTCGAGGAATTGTTTTTGTTGATGGTGTAGATCAAATTGAAGCTCAAGTTTATATATCACCTTCAAATAGGGATTATGTATTTGGTTCTGCTGGAGCAAAAATTGATGTTAATATAGATGGACTTGATGCTTTAGATTATGAAGTAGATAAAAGTTATATCATTTTTAATAGTGATAAAACATATGATTATTATAAAATTAGATTAAATAGGTCTTCCATAGACAAAGAGTTTTTAGTTTCATTATCTTCTGATCAAGCAACAATTTCTAAAACTAAAAAATCTGTTGCTCTTCTTGCAGGAAAATCAATTGCACCAGAAGAACCGTTAGATTATAAAATATGGTATACTTTGGAAGAAGTTAAAGATTTGGAGTGTGATGAGGCAACAAGTAGTAATTGGTTGTATGTAGAATTTGAATCTACTTTTGCTCCAGATAGAGAATTAGTAGCTTATTTAAAAATAGAGGGAGATGTTGAAATTAATTATGATGTAACAAAACCTATTATTATTACAAAATTTCCTAAAAAGATTTGTTTTTTAGTGAATAATTTTGAAAATTTAGAAAATGGAGCAAAATCTACAATAACTTTTACTTCCGATTATGTTACTTTTGCTGAGAATTCAGCTGTTACTATAACTATTAAAAAATAGATAGTCCTTTTTTATATTTAAGTGCTGGTAGATACTAATTTAGTTAGTTTCTGCCAGCTTTTTCTGTTATTATCTATGTTATTCACCTAATAATTGTATTTTTTTGTTTAAAAGTATAGATGTTTTATTATAGTATATTAAATATTTAATATTTTTGATATAATTTTAAATTTATGATAAAAAAAGCTATGATTTAATTTTTTTTTATTATTTTGCAGAGTAATGATTGAGAAATCAATACCCATAATTGAAGAATTTAAAATCAACTTAAATAATAATTATTATGAAAAAAACTCTTTCCTTAGCTATGATGCTTATGTCTACTGCATCTATGCTTTTCTCAACCTCATGTAGTAAAACTACGGTTGAGCCAACTCCAGACCCAGATCCAGAGGTAACTCCGATTACCCTTGCAGTATCTGGTAGCGATGGTAAAGTTATTGTTGTCGATGGAGCAGATGTAACAAAAACAATCACTATTAAATCTACTGTTGCTGTCGATAGAGAAGTTGTTGTAACTTTAGCGTTAGATGCAACTGCTGTAACTAAAGCTGACGAATATGCGACACTTTCTAAAACACAAGTTGCTATTGCAAAAGGTGCAACTGAAGCTACAGTTGACGTAACTTTTCCATCTTCTAAGTATCCTGAAAATGCTCCAGAAATGGCAATAAAAGTTTCAGCTACAACTGCAACTGAAAAAGTTACACTAACTACAGATAACACTACTTTTAATGTTAAAGGTAAAAATGGTGTAGAACTTCCAGCAGAATTAACTATTACTTCTGATAACGCATCATTAAATACTACTGATGCTGCTGGTGTTGCAAATTTAACTTTCACACTTTCT
>JADFUS010000009.1 GCA_015222165.1 Bacteroidota bacterium | reverse complement strand
TTGAATTAGTAAAATCCTTTATGTATTCCATATTTGGAATTTTGTTAATTAAGTTATATAATTCTGCTCCAGGATTAGTTAATATAATAATAGGTATTGGAGCTATTTTAGAATTAGCTTTCATACATATTTTAATTATAATATTATTATATATAATATCTATTTCTTTTTCTGATTTTTCGTAAGATTTAAAGTTCATCTTAATAGAAAATTCTGGTTGAATTAATCCAATTTCAATAAGTTTAGCAATATTAGTATATGAAATGCCATATTTTAATAAATTATCAGTTTTTTGATTGTTATATATATAATAATCTCCAGTTGATTTTAATACAAAAGGAGCAATTTTTACAAATAAATTAGCTTCTTCTTTTGATAAATTTCGCAGTAGTTCGAGAGTTCTAAGAGAGTATGATTTAGGTTGTTTCACTTCTCCCGCTAATATACGTCCCCATAAATTTTTCATTTCATTATCTGAAATATCTTCAACAATATTAAAGAATCTTGTAGTCCAATCTTCGTTTACGGGTTCTTCTGAAATTGGTTCATCTGTTTTAAATTGTAAAGTAGCTATTTCAACAACATCATCAATATTCTTTTGGCGTTTTAACTCTTTAGCAATAATTCTATCATTTAAACGCTCTAATCCTTCAGCTTCAATCATTTTACCCTCACAAAGAGCTTCGGCTTTAGCTTTTGCTATTATTTTTATTTTGTCTGCTTCAGCATAAGCCATTTTCCTTGTTGAACGTGGACGATATATTGTTCCTATTCCATTACTTACAACTTCTATTAGTTTTTCAAAAAATTTACTTTCTATATTTATTAGATTAGCCATGAAATTTAGTTTTATTATTTTATAAAGATAAAGATATAACTTTTATTTTGTAAAAGAGTAATAAAAATTAAGTATTTTTAATGTAATTTGAAGATATTAAATTATCCAGCAAATAGCTAAACAAAATAAGGGACAAGCAAACTGCTTGTCCCTATTATATATTATATATGTAGATGAAATTATCTGCTGTAGTTTGGCGCTTCTTGTGTTATTGTTACATCATGTGGGTGACTCTCGTTTATTCCAGAATTTGTTATTCTGCAAAATTGAGCATTTTTAAGAGTCTCAATGTCTTTCGCTCCGCAATATCCCATACCTGCACGAAGACCACCAATCACTTGATATATAACTTCTGAAAGAGTGCCTTTGTAAGGTACACGTGCTGCAATTCCTTCAGGAACAAGTTTCTTAACATCTGTTTCACCAGATTGGAAATATCTATCTTTAGAACCTTTTTGCATAGCTTCCAAAGAACCCATACCACGGTAAGATTTGAATTTACGACCGTTATATATTATTGTCTCTCCTGGAGATTCGTCAACACCTGCAAGCATAGAACCAACCATTACTGTGTCAGCACCAGCGGCAAGAGCCTTAACAATATCACCAGTATAGCGAATTCCTCCGTCAGCAATAATGCCAACTCCAGAACCTTTAAGTTCTTGAGCTACATTGTATACAGCATTTAGTTGAGGAACACCAACTCCAGCAATGATACGTGTTGTACATATAGAACCAGGTCCTATACCAACTTTCACAGCATCAGCACCAGCATCTGCAAGCATACGAGCCGCAGCGGCTGTGGCAATGTTTCCAACAACAACTTGAAGATTAGGATATGTAGATTTAACTTTTTTAAGAACATCAACAACACCTTTAGAGTGTCCATGAGCAGTATCAATTACTACCGCATCAGCACCAGCTTTTACAAGAGCTTCTAGGCGAACCATGACATCAGCAGTTACGCCAACACCAGCGGCAACACGTAGTCTACCTTTTTCGTCTTTGCAGGCTTGAGGATTTGTTCTTACTTCTTTTATATCTCTATATGTTATAAGTCCTTCAAGTATTCCTTCGTCATTGATAACTGGAAGTTTCTCAATTTTGTTTTCCGAGAATATTTGTGTGGCGTTTTGAATTTCGTTTTTGTGTATAGTGATAAGATCATCTTTGGTCATAACCTCAGAAATCTTTCTTGAGTAGTCTGTTTGAAAACGCAGGTCTCTGTTTGTAACTATACCAATAAGTTTTTTGTTTAGCACAACAGGAATACCGCCAATTTTGTTTTCATGCATCATTTGAAGAGCATCACCAACAGTCTCGTGTTCGCCAATGGTTATAGGATCGTAAATCATGCCGTTTTCAGCACGTTTCACTTTTCTTACCTCTTTGGCTTGTTCTTCTATGCTCATACTTTTATGTATAACACCTATACCACCAGTTCTTGCAATAGCTATAGCAAGACTAGATTCGGTAACAGTATCCATAGCTGCAGAAACAACAGGAGTATTGACTTTAATACCTTTTGTGAAGTTAGAGGAAATGTCTACATCTTTTGGTAGAACTTCAGAGTAGGCTGGGACGAGTAATACATCGTCGAATGTTAGCCCCTCAGCAGTGATTTTATCTTTTAAGAATGACATATGTTTAATGCTTATAATTTTGGCAAAATTAATAATTTTTTCTGAATATCCAATAGATAAAGTGCTTTTTTTGAATATTATTTTCTTGGTGAATTTTATTATCTAAATATTTGTCTGTTAATTATAGTTTATTATCTAAAAAAAAGTTATTTTTGTATTATAAACTAATACTACTATTATTATGTTCAAGCGTATTTTTCCTGTCATCTTATTTCTATTACTATCTTCTTGTAACTATGTAGATGGTCTTCTTACAGACACTGAGGACTCTCAAAGTTCAAGAATGCTTATGTGTGATGAGTTTTCAAAAAGATTTGATAACGGAGAATCGTATGTCGATATAGATCATAATAATGGAGAAACAACAATAATATTTACCGATGGTCAAAAATTCACTATTCCAGATCAGGTTGTTTCTATGCGAGTTTGCGATCTTGACGAATGGCCAGAGATAACAACAAATAGTGAGAACCAATGGCATATAGATAAGAGTTATCTTCCTGCTTGGACATATTCTAATCCTATGCTTGTCGTTTCGGCTTTACATTCAAATGGCGCTCTTTATATTATCCGTAGTGACGGCAATGTGCTTTATTTCCATAAAAACGTCACAAAAGATTTCGGATATTTTAAACTCGAAAAAAGATTGAATCCAACTTTAAGTAAGGATATCTTGGGTGTTCAGAATAATAATGTGATATCTTTTGAACTGCCTGCGGGAATTGAATCTACGAATTTTATTCCTACAATATCTTATAGAGGAAGTCAGATGAAAGTCAATGGAGAACCTTATGAACATGTGAAAACTACTATCGATTTATCCGTTGTCCAGAAATTTGAATATCTGAATTATAAAGGAGAAGAGAGTGTTGTGACAACAAATGTAAATTGGACTTACAAACAACTTCCAACAGCACGATTAAATGTTACTTCTAACTCTATAAATTCTCTGACATCTTATGCCGATGTAACTTTAGATTTGACAGATGCCGATATGGTATATTCAAATAGTTCGGAAAATAAATATGATATCAAGATAAAAGGGTTTAAAAGTGATACGTGGGCAACTCCTAAAAAATCGTATGAAATAGAGGTTGCCGATGATGCAAATTTCTTGGGTTTAGATAGTGATAAAGATTTTATATTGTTATCGTGTTATTCTGATAAAGCTCTTTTAAGAACTGCAACAGCTATAAGGTTATCATCGATTCTAAGAATGAATTGGATTCCCGATTTCCGTTTTGTAGAGTTATATTTTAAAGAAAAATATCATGGTCTTTATTTAGTTATTGAAAAGCCCAAAATGAGTGAAAATAGGGTATTGGGAAGCGTTTTCACGGGTGAAGATTGCGATTATCTTATTAAAGCAGATGATAAAGGCGAGGGTTCGGTTTTTAACTCTTCGGAAGGTATTCGTTTTGTTGTAGAATCTCCAGAAACTCCATCTACAGAGCAAATGAATTATATTACAAAATCAGTAAACGATTTAGAGAAATCTTTTGTTGACGGCAATTTTCAAGAAAAGTTAGATTTAAAATCGTTTGTATCAAATTATATAGTTCAAGAATTAACAAAAAATGTTTACGGTGCAATAAAAAGAGATGTTTATTTTTCTAAAAATAAAGGAGGAAAATTAGCTGTTTCTAACGTTTGGAATTTTGATATAGCTCTTGGAAATTGTGATTTTTTTGCCGATGTATCGCCAACTGTCGACAATACTTCTTTAGGTTTTTATATTTTAAAAAACAATTGGTACTCTTCTTTGGTGACAAATCAAGTGTTTATTGACGAGTTAAAACGTCAGTGGGCTTTGGTTTATCCTCAGCTAGATGAAATATATACATATATAGATAGAACATCAAAACTTATAAATAATGCTCAAGTCAGAAACTTTACAAAATGGCCTATTTTAAACGAAAAGGTGTGGCCAAATGTTGATGCAAAGGGTTCTTATAGTGCAGAGCTTAGTTATATGAAATTATTCTTGAAGCAAAGAGCAGATTGGCTTAATACAGAAATAGCGAATATGTAATAAGTAATCAGAATATAAGTAACAAAATAAAGTTTAAGATACTTAATGCTATTGAAAAATAGGTTAAGTGTCTTTTTTTTTGTAAAAAAACAGATAAAACAGCTATTTTTTATTAAATTATAACTATCTTATAGGCATAGAAGTGATAAAACATGATATTTATCATTCATAAATATGAATAATGTACTATTTGTTATTAAAAAATCCTTTAATTAATATCCATCTAAACCCAATAATTATGAAGAAAACCTTACTCTTTGCCATAATTCTGGCAATGGCAACTTTTTCGAGTTGCTCGAAAGATGAAGTCATTGACGTTAATCGAAATTCCGATAAAATGAGTTTCGGAGCACACGTTGGCTCTGCAACAAAAGCAGTTGTCACTGACGCAACAAATTTCACAGCTTA
>JADFUS010000049.1 GCA_015222165.1 Bacteroidota bacterium | reverse complement strand
GTAGTGTTTAATTCGGTGTTTTTGATATTTTTGCTTTTTAGAGCTTTGATAATTTCTGCTAAAGTACCCGAGCCATTTTCTCGAAGAACAAGAGGAAGAGCCTTCAATTCATCTAGAGAGACTTCTTCTTTGACTTTATTTTTTGAGGAGGTAAGCAAGACTAATTCGTCTTTGGCGAAAACGGAATAGTTAAATTCTTTTTTGTGTTCTCCGCCCTCGATAATTCCTAAATCTACTTTATGTTCTAATAGAAGTTCTTCAATTTGTTCGCTATTTCCCGATAAAACAGAGAGTTGTATCTCTGGAAATCTAGCCATATATTTTGCGATTATTGACGGAAGAAGATATTGTGAAATGGTTGTGCTTGCCCCGATAGATAATTTTCCAGAATTTTTTTGAGCCATAATATTAATCTCAAATTCTAATTCTTGATATTTACTATCTATTTCTATTGCGTATGAAAGAAAAGTTTTCCCTTGAGGAGTTAGCGAAATAGTGTTTTTTGTTCTTTCAAAAAGTTGAATGTTATAAAGATTTTCTAGTTCTTTAATGTGCTGTGATATAGCAGGTTGGGATATATGTAACTCATTACCAGCTTTTGTAAAACTTAGGTTGTTTGCTACAGAAAGAAACACTTTTAAGCGAAAATCATTCATTACTTTTAAGATTTTGGTCGAGCTGTGATATGGAAACAACCCTGTTTAACTTCATATCTAACATAACACTCTTCATTTTTGCGTAAGTCACGTAAAACTTCAGCAAGAACACTTTTTAACCTTCCAGCATCTACAGCTCTTCGGGCTTTTTGATAGTAACGAGTGTATGCAACATCGAATGTTGTTCCATAACGGTGTGCCGATTTTTTACTTGCATTTCTGTTTCTTTTACGTAATTTTTTGATATCTTCATTTGTTCGCAAAAGACTTGTAACTATAATGTTATATTTAGGCATATCCTTAGAATATAAGGAATCTATAAAGTTAGTACTTATTTTTTCTAATAAATCTTCTGCTTCATCTATAAGATAAGGTTTTGAGTGAGTTAAGTCGTCAACAATATATCTTCGGCAACTCTCAATTTCGTTTAACTCATCGCAGTCGTCCAAATCTTCTTCAAGATTGTTTGGGTTTATACCGATGCTTTTTGCAACTTTTAGATGTTTATCGTTTAAATCACAAAAGGTACGTGAAAATCCCTTTGAAAAATAGTGGAAAGAACCATTATGTGCTTTTTTATTTGTTGAGCACGAACAGCCACCTTCATCTTTACAGCCAACAGCTGTTATTAATATTATTAATAAATATAGAAGAGTAAATTTATTATTCATAAAATATAGTTTTTACAAATTTAAAAAAAAAGGCTGATTTTTAAAATAAAATCAGCCTTTTTTATAACATTTTATGATTATTTAAGAACATTCATCTTTTTTCCAACTTTAATAAATGCTTTAACACATTTCTCAAGTTGTTCACGATTATGACCTGCAGATACTTGAACACGAATACGTGCTTGATCTTTAGGAACAACAGGGTAGTAAAAACCTGTTACATAAATGCCTTCTTTAAGAAGTTCTGAAGCGAAATTTTGTGAAAGTTTTGCATCATATAACATAACTGCACAAATAGCTGATTGTGTAGGTTTTATATCAAATCCAGCTTCTTTCATTGCATTAACAAAAAATTCAACATTTTCAACAAGTTTGTCGTGAATTTCATTTGATTGTTCAAGCATTTCAAAAACTTTCATAGATGCACCAACAACTACTGGAGGTATAGAGTTTGAAAATAAATATGGGCGAGAACGTTGGCGAAGAATATCAATAACTTCTTTGCGACCTGTAGTGAAACCACCAACCGCACCACCAAATGCTTTTCCAAGCGTACCTGTGATGATATCTATTTTTCCACGTAGATTGAATTGTTCAGAAACTCCACGTCCTGTTTTACCAACAACACCAGCAGAGTGACATTCGTCAACCATAACTAAAGCGTCATATTTATCGGCTAAAGCAGAGATTTTATCCATCTGAGCAACATTACCGTCCATAGAGAAAACACCATCTGTGACAATGATTCTGAATCTCTGTTCTTGAGCAAGTTTTAGTTGTTCTTCAAGGTCTGCCATATCTGAATTTGCATATCTATAACGTTTTGCTTTGCAAAGACGTACGCCGTCAATAATTGAAGCGTGATTTAGCGAATCAGAAATTATTGCGTCTTCTTTTGTGAATAAAGGCTCAAATAATCCTCCGTTTGCGTCGAAACACGCAGCGTAAAGAATAGTATCCTCAGTTCCAAAATAATTAGCAATAGCTTTTTCAAGTTCTTTGTGGATATCTTGAGTACCACAAATAAATCTCACTGACGACATTCCGAAACCTTTTTCGTCCATCGCTTTTTTTCCTGCTTTAATTACTTCTGCATTATCTGATAATCCAAGATAATTATTTGCACAAAAATTTAAAACATTTTGTGAGTTATTTACCATTATTTCAGCTTTTTGAGCTGAGGTAATGATACGTTCTTCTTTATAAAGTCCAGCTTCTTTAATATCTTGAAGCTCCTTTTTAAGGTGATTTTTAATTGATCCGTACATACTTTTATTCTAATAAATAAATATTGACAAATGTAATAAATTTAGAAACAAAAACAAATAAATAGGTTTATAAAATTGATTTATTTTGGATAATTTATTCTAAAATTTTGGTAGTTTGGTTATTTTAATTACATTTGTGGTGTATTCAATTCTGAACAAATTTTTGTCTCAGGTTTGAACTATAAAGAATGGTGGAGAGAATAGGCTCTGTGAAACCATAGCAACCAGTGTAACGGGTGCTAATACCTACCCTAAAAATTAGGGAATTATATTTTAAACTAATTGGTGGAAGTTCCACCTAAGGAGAAAACAATGGAGAAAATAATTTCTTTTAGTTGTGAGACGAAAAATCTAATATTTGTCACTACACAAAATATTTCAATGCGAATGTGCCTTTAGGCACTTTAATATTATTAGGCAATACTATTGTCTTGGCATTTCTATGCCTATAATGTTATGTCTTTTACTTTCTATATTTAAAAGATGTATTCGTTAATTATCAAATCAAAATAAATATTTTAAAATAATCTTTAGACTTTTAGTCTTTAAGATTTCTAATTGAATAGTAATGAAAAATAGCAAATTACGCTTTGAAACACTTCAAATACATGCAGGATATAGTATAGATTCGACAGGCTCAAGAGGGTTAGCAATATATCCAACTTCTGCATATCATTTTAAAACTTGCGACTATGCATCAAAATTATTTGAATTAAAAGAAGCAGGAAATATATATACACGTCTTCAAAATCCAACTTCATCAGCATACGAAGAGAGAGTCTCTGCATTAGAGGGTGGAGTAGGTGCATTGGCGGTTTCTTCGGGTATGTCTTCACAACTTGTTGCTATAACGAGTCTTGCAGGAAATGGGGATAATATAGTTACATCTCCTTATTTATATGGTGGTACGTTTAATCAATTTAAGATAACTTTTAAAAAATTTGGTATTCAATGTCGTATGGCAAAAGATGCTACGGCAGAAGAATTTGAGAAGCTTATAGATGAAAATACTAAAGCTATTTATGTAGAATCAATGGGTAACCCAAGTTGTTTTGTTCCCGATTTTGATAAAATTTCTAAACTTGCAAAAAAATATGATGTTCCTTTTGTCGTAGATAATACTTTTGGTGCTTGTGGCTTTCTTTGTCGTCCTTTCGATTTAGGTGCCGATATAGTTGTCGAATCTGCCACAAAATGGATTAATGGTCATGGAACAGCTATGGGAGGAATTATAGTTGATGGAGGAACTTATAATTGGGGAAATGGTAAATTTCCTGAGATAAGCGAGCCTTCGGAGGGTTATCATGGACTTAAATTTTATGAGACTTTCGGAAATCAAGCATTCATAGTAAAATGTAGAGTAGATGGTCTTCGTGATTTAGGTTGTAGCCCTTCTTCTTTCGATTCTTTTTTAATGCTTCAAGGACTTGAAACTTTATCTTTAAGAGTAAATCATCAAATCCAAGCTACTCGCCGTCTAGCAGAATATTTTAAAAATAGTGAAGAGGTTGCGGAGGTTCTTTATGTTGGTTTCCCAGATCATGGAAGTTATGATAATGCTAAGAAATATTTCAAAACAGGTGCTGGAGCAGTTCTTTCAATTGTTTTAAAAGGAAAAATTGAAGAGACAGTTAAGGTTGTTGAATCTCTGAAACTTGTGGCAAATATGACTATGATAGGAGATTCTATAACAGTAGTAACTCATCCAGCATCGACAACTCATAAACAACTTTCGGAGGAAGAACAACTTTCAATAGGTGTTAAGCCTACATTGTTGAGAATATCACCTGGGTTAGAAAATGTTGAGGATATAATAGAAGATTTTGAACATGCATTTAAACAACTAAGTTATGGAAGAACAATTTTATAGTCCAAATATATTTACTCTTGAGAGTGGTGAGAAACTTCCTGAATTGACGATAGCTTATAATACGTATGGAAAAATAAACAGAGAAAAAAATAATGTAATATGGGTTTGTCATGCTTTGACGGCGAATTCAGATGTTGAGGAGTGGTGGAAACCTACTTTTGAAGAAGGTCAGTTTTTAGATCCTAAAGATCATTTTATTATTTGTGCAAATATATTGTGTTCTCCTTATGGCTCGACATCTCCGCTTTCTGAAAATCCATTAAGCAGAGAGCCTTATTATAACGAATTTCCTCTTGTTACGGTTAGGGATATTGTAAAAGCACATCAACTTCTTGCACAGCATCTTGAAATTTTAAATGTTAAAATGCTTATAGGAAGTTCAATAGGTGGATTTCAAGTGGTAGAGTGGTTGATTTCCGAACCAGAATTTGCGAAGTCTGCGGTGTTAATAGCAACAGGAGCAAGAGCTGAGCCGTGGGCAATAGCTTTTAATGAATCTCAACGTATGGCAATAAGAGCTGATGAAACTTTTGGAGAAAAAAATGAAAATGCAGGAAAAAAAGGGCTTGAAGTTGCTCGTTCAATAGCTATGCTTAGTTACAGAGGTCAGAGGGCATATGACTATAGTCAAAAAGATGATGATAGTAAAATAGACAATTTTAAAGCATCAAGTTATCAACGTTATCAAGGTGAGAAATTGGCTAAAAGATTTGACTCTTACTCTTATTATGCTCTCACTAAGGCAATAGATTCACACGATATTGGACGTGGACGTAACGGCATTTCAGAAGCATTAAAATCTGTAAAAGCAAAATGTACGATAGTTTGTGTTAATAGTGATATTCTTTTTCCATCAGAAAATCATCTTATACTCTATAATGGTATAAAGAGAGCGAAAATGTATGTTATAGATTCAAATTACGGGCATGATGGATTTCTTGTAGAGAGTGAAAAACTTAATACAATAGTTAAAAAACATTTAAGAGAGATAGAATTATGAAAAAAGTAAAAATAGGATTGTTTGGATTCGGAACTGTTGGTGAAGGATTATATGAAGTCATAAAAAATTCTGAAGGAGCAAATGCCGAAATAGTTAAAATATGTGTAAAGACAAAAAATAAAAAACGCTCTTTGCCAGAAGATTATTTCACTTGCGATAGTGATGATATCTTTAATAATAAAGAGGTGAACATTATTGTTGAACTTATTGATGATGCGGAGGAGTCATATAAAATAGTTAAACGTGCGTTGTTAAATAAAATTCCTGTTGTATCAGGAAATAAAAAGATGATAGCATACAATCTTCCAGAGCTTATAGATTTGCAAGAAAAATATAAAACCCCTTTTTTGTATGATGCTTCGGCGTGTGGCAGTATTCCTGTTATAAGAAATCTTGAAGAGTATTATGATAATGACCTTTTATTATCAGTGAAAGGAATCCTTAATGGTTCTTCAAATTTTATTCTTTCAAAGATTTTTAATGAAAATATGAGTTATGATAGTGCGTTGAGGCTGGCACAGTCTTTAGGTTTTGCAGAGAGTAACCCAGTTTTTGACGTTGGAGGATACGACACATTGTTTAAACTAGTCATTCTTACTATTCATGCTTTTGGAATATATGTTTCTCCAGATGATGTTTTAAATATAGGTATCAATAAACTGAATAATTATGATATACGTTTTGCGAAGGAGAAAGGTTGGCGTATAAAACTTCTTGGTGAGGTTATTAAAAAAAGTAAAGATGATATTACTTTATATGTTATGCCTAGTTTAGTAGGAAAGAACAAATATATTTATAGTGTAGAAGATGAATTTAACGGGGTGGTAATAAAAGGTTCTTATTATGATAAACAATTTATGTTTGGTAAAGGAGCAGGAGGTTATCCTACTGGTTCGGCAGTATTAAGCGATATTACGGCAACTCAATATAATTATAGATATGAATATAAAAAGTTACATAATTTCTCAAAATTTAATTATACAACTTCTTGTGAAATAAATATCTATTTTAGATATATTGAAGCTGAAGATATAAAATTATTGAATTTTATAAATATTGAAGAGAAATTCTGGAGTAAAGAGTACTCTTATGTTGTAGGAACTGTTAAATTGTGCGATTTGATAAAAGTGAAAAATGAAATTTCAAAGAGAGACATTTTTATAGCTACCATACAATAATACATAAAAAAAGGATATTTCTTAAATTTTAAGAAATATCCTTTTTTACTATAAGACAATTAATTATTTATTGTCTTTATTTTTATTAGCTTTATAATCTTCATTAAGACCTTTAAGAACTTCTTCTGTTATGTTTAAAGAAGGGTCGCTTGCTAAGACGTTTGTAGTCATAGAATTATTATTTAAAATTAGAGAATATTTATGTTCTACGTTATATTTTTTTAAATATTCTTTAATACCATAGCTAACTTTATTCATAAGAACTGTTTGCTCTTCGTGAAGAGTAGATTCCATTTTTCTGCCATAAACCATGACTTCTTGTTCTTCTTTTTTAAGTTGTTCTTGCATATTCATAGCCTCAGTACGAGTTACAAGACCTTTACTTACTTTATTTTGGAAGTTAGCAACTTTTTTCTCAAAAGCATTTGTTTTTGCTTTAAATTGTTTTTCCGATTTTTCGGCTTTAATATTAAATGCATCTGTTAATTCTGTAGCCATAGTATACTTTGTAACTATGCTATCCGTGTTTACATACGCAATTTTTGAGTAATCTTCTGTTTTTTCACTCTCTTGAGTAATTTTTTCTGCCGATGTTGAAGTGGCATTAGTAGAAGTTTGTTTACAGCTGATAGTCAGTGCTAACGCTGTTACTAATAGTAGTGATAATGTTTTATTTACTCTCATTATAAAATTAAATTAATGTTTTTGTTTTAGCAAAAGTAACATTTTTGTTTTTATTTACATCATTTTATTTGCAAAGATATTTATATTTCCTATTTTTGTAGAGCTTTTCAAGTGGTGCTTTGTTTAAAGTGCCCCAAAAAACACAAAAAAAACTATGTACGACTATTTCAAAGGAACAGTAGTAGAGTTAAACCCAACATATGTTGTAGTTGAATGCGGAGGCATCGGCTACTCTCTAATGATATCTCTACAGACTTATAGCTTAATTGCTGAGTCTGGGAAAAAGGAGGCTCAGCTTTATGCTCACCTTTATAATCTTCCTAATGATTTACCTGTCCTTTATGGATTCGGTTCTAAAGAGGAGAGACAGGTTTTTAGGCTTCTTACGGGAGTGTCTGGTGTAGGTGGAAACACTGCACGGACAATATTATCTACTTTTGGGCTCGTTGAGCTTAATCAAATAATCACAAGTAGAGACTCCAATAGATTAAGAAGTGTAAAAGGTTTAGGAGCTAAAACAAGTGAAAAGGTTATTATAGAACTCGTAGACAAAATGTCTTCGGTTGAATTTACTAACTCTGAAGGTATAGTAGAAATAGATAATAACATAGTAAACGAAGCTATCACAGCTCTTCAGATGCTTGGATTCAACAAGATGGCTTCTGAAAAAGTTGTTAAAAAAGTAATAAAATCAAACCCTAATAGTTCAATAGAACAAATCATCAAGCTATCGCTAAAGATGATTTAGTTCTATTTTTTTTGTTTAAAAGGGTCAACCAACCAATAAATAAACAAATATGAATATTAACTTTACTAAATAAAAAAAAATGAGTATTTCCTTAATTATCCTAATTGTCTTAGCTGTTTTAGCTATAACGGGACTGGTCGTAGGAGTGTCAAATGACGCTGTAAATTTTTTAAATTCCGCCATTGGCTCGAAAGCCGCCCCTCGAGTTGTAATTATGATAATTGCATCTATTGGTATTATTCTTGGCTGTACAACATCAAGTGGAATGATGGACATAGCCCAAAATGGTATTTTTAATCCGAACTTTTTTTCCTTTCAGAATGTCATGTACCTCTTTTTGGCAGTTATGTTTGGAAATATAATTTTGTTAGATTTATTTAACACTTTTGGAATGCCAACATCATCGACAGTATCGTTGATCTTTGGTCTTCTTGGTGCATCTGTTGCTGTGGCATTATGTATTTTTTCTTCTAATGGAGAAGCAGGAAATATTTCTGAATACATCAATACGGGAAAGGCATTATCTATAATTTCAGGAATCTTACTATCCGTTGTGGTAGCATTTTTTTGTGGTAGTATAATAATGTATATAACGCGTGTCTTATTTACGTTTGACTATAAACAACGTTTCAAAAAATATGGTGCAATTTGGTGTGGTATAGCTCTTTCGGCAATATCTTATTTTACAATAGTTAAAGGATTTAAACAAACAGATATTCATGCTATAAGAGTAGTAATAGATTTTATTTATGCTCATTTTTGGTATTCAATGGGTATTCTATTAGTAATATGGACAATTATAGTCGCTCTTTTACAGTTTTTTACAAAGGTAAATTTATTAAAAGTAATAATATTAGCGGGTACTTTTGCCCTTGCTCTAGCTTTTGCAGGAAATGATTTAGTTAACTTTATAGGTGTTTTCGTTGCTGGTTTTGATGCTTCGAGAATAGCAGATGGCGATATGTCGCATATGATGGTTGAGATGTCTTCTGGTTATAAAGCAATTCACGGTGGACCTGCTGGAATAAGCAATATTTGGCTTTTGTTGATAGCTGGTTTAATAATGGTTGTAACATTATTTAAATCTAAAAGAACAGATAAAGTTTCTGAAACAGAGGTTAATTTAGCACGTCAAGATGAAGGTGATGAGCGTTTCGATTCTTCTCCAATTTCAAGATTCCTTGTACGTGTTTCTATGAGTTTAAATAAAAAAGTATCATCTATACTTCCTAAGTCAACATTGAAATTTTTAGAGAGTAGATTCGAACATGTTGAAAATGAGGGTGAAGTAGCTGATAAAGCATCTTTCGACCATATGCGTGCTTCGGTAAATCTCGTGGTTTCGGCGATACTTATTTCAATAGCTACATCTTTTAAATTGCCACTTTCAACAACTTATGTTACTTTTATGGTTGCTATGGGTACTTCTTTATCAGACAAAGCGTGGGGTAGAGAGAGTGCAGTTTATCGTATCACTGGAGTTTTAACGGTTATAGCTGGTTGGTTCTTAACAGCCCTTATAGCTTTTACAATTGCCTTTTTGATAGGTTTATTTCTTATGAAATTAGAGAATATAGGTATTATAATTATGATAGCTTTAGCTATTTTTATAATGATACAAAGTAATTCTGCATCTAAGAAAAACTCAGATAAAAAAGAACAAAATAAAATTAAGTCGAAGATAAAAGAAGAGACTAGCGAGGTTATTCAAGAGTGTGCAGAAGATATTAGTTCTACGCTTCAAGAAGTTAAAAAAGTATATAGTTTAACTTTAAAAGGTTTGTTTGATGAGGATAGAAAACTATTGAAAAAAATGGTTAAGGAGTCAAGTGAACTTTATGATAAAGCACACGATAGAAAATATGCTGTTTACACAAAACTTCATACTTTAAATAAAAATTACGTTAAAACAGGACACTACTATGTTCAAGTTGTGGATTATGTTAATGAAGTAACAAAATCATTGCTTCATATTACTCGTCCAAGTTTTAGCCATATCGATAACAATCACCACGGACTTACTTCAGAACAGATAACTGATCTTAGAAGTATTGAAGAAAAAGTGGATAATATTTTTATAATGACTGCGGATATTATGAAAAATAATAGTTACGATAAATTAGAAGAGGCTATGTTATTGCGTGATAGCTTATTTGAAGATTTCGCTGTGATAATTAAAAAGCAGTTACATCGTTTAAAAGAGGGTGAAACTTCTACTCGTTCGAGTATGTTATATTTAGATATTCTTAGTGAAACGAAATCTATGGTGTTGCATACACGTAACTTATTGAAGTCGCAGAAATATTTTGTAGCAAACAATTCAGAAAATGATATTAATAAATAATTAATGTAAATTATGGGATTATTAACAGGAAAAGTCGCTATCATAACTGGTGGCGCAAGAGGTATAGGAAAAGCTATTTCTCTATGTTTCGCAAAAGAAGGTGCTATTGTAGCTTTCTCAGACGTTGTTCGTAACGAAAATTTTGATAATACAGAAAAAGAACTTAAAGCTCTAGGAGTAGAGGCTAAGGGATATGTTTCTGATGCTAGTAATTTTGTTAGTTCAGATACTTTCGTAAAGGAAGTTGTTAAGGATTTTGGCAGAATAGATATATTAGTAAATAATGCTGGTATAACTCGTGATACACTTCTTATGCGTATGTCTGAAGAGCAGTGGGATTTAGTTATAAATGTAAATCTTAAATCTGTCTTCAACTTGACAAAAGCTGTTCAAGGTGTAATGCTTAAACAACGTTGTGGCTCAATAATAAACATGAGTTCTGTAGTTGGGGTTTCAGGTAATGCTGGTCAAGCAAACTACTCTGCATCTAAAGCTGGTATCATAGGTTTCACAAAATCTATAGCTAAAGAGCTTGGTTCAAGAAATATTCGTTCTAATGCTATTGCTCCAGGTTTTATAATTACAGAAATGACATCAAAACTTTCTGATGATGTTCGTAAAGAGTGGGAAAAACAAATACCTCTTCGTAGAGGTGGTACTCCCGAAGATATCGCTAAAACAGCGTTATTCTTAGCTTCAGATTTGGCTTCTTATGTTAGTGGTCAAGTTATCCACGTTTGTGGTGGTATGAATATGTAAGAGAAATTATAAATATTAAAAAGACCGTCAAAGTGAATGTTTTGACGGTCTTTTGTTGTTATAAAGATTATTATTAGGTATTGTTTTATTGTAAATTACTTATTTATGCTTATTGTATGGTGGCAGTTATCTGAGTACTTTTGAAGTATAAAATAATACTATGGAAAGTAAAATTAAATCACCTTTAAAAAATAATATTTCTGAAACTTTGTATATTCCATTATACATGAAAAGTGTAGAAACGGTTCGTGAAAATCCTATAATAAACGATCCTTGGGCGTGTAATATAATTACGTCTATAGATTATGATTTTAAGAAATACGATAAAGCCGTGATGAGTCAAATAGGTTCTTGTCTTCGAGCAAGGCATTTTGATGATATGACAAAGAGATTTATATCCGAAAAAGAAAATCCTATAGTTGTGATTTTAGGTTGTGGCTTAGATAGTCGTAGCCATCGTATAGGCAATGAATCGAAGAACGCTATATTTTATCAAATAGATTTAGAAGAGGTGATAAAGTTACGTGAGAGATTTTTGCCTCCATTAAAAAATGAGCATTTTATAGCGATGTCTATGTTTGATACGGCGTGGATGCAGATGTTGAAAAAGGCTCATCCGAAAGGTGATTTTATTTTTATTATCGAGGGAGTGATAATGTATTTTCGTGAAAAAATGCTTAAAAGTTTTTTCGAAAATATAGCTAATAATTTTAAAGGTGGTGAGGTGCATTTTGATACTGTGGGGAAGATGGCAAGTAGGCACTCTTCACATCACGATGCTTTGAAAAATACCGAAGCTACTTTTAAATTTGGAGTGAATGACGCTCACTTTTTAGAAAAATGGGATTCTCGTTTTAGATTAGATAGTTATTGTTTATATGGTGATTTTAAGGAGTGGAGCAGGGTAGGTTTTTTTAATAGTTTGTTGTTTATTATATTTCCATTTATAAAAAGGGCTTTTAAATTATGTTATTATAAGATTGACTAGGTTTGTAGAAATAAGATTTTATTGGTGAGTTTATTATTTCTCATCAATAAATTTTATGATTTTAATTAATTTCTTTTACTGGAGAAATCACCTTTCGGGGTGATTTTTTATGTTAATAGGGTTTATCGATTACAGCTC
>JADFUS010000048.1 GCA_015222165.1 Bacteroidota bacterium | reverse complement strand
TTCATATAATTCATTGTATTTAGTATTAAAATAACTTTCATCTTTTTTATCCTTTTCTTCAAAAGAAATATATTTTAATATATTTTCAAAATTTTTCTTTTTAACTCCTTTATAAGGTAAGTTTAATTTAGGATATGTTTTAAACATATCTCTTTGAGAAAAACAAATATTATAAATATCTTTATCTTTATATAATTTCGTATCTTCTAAAAAAACACTCCTATTATTTAAAGTTTTTATATAGTTATTACTTATATCTATTTCTAATTTTTTTGCTTCTATTTTTTCATCGATTTCTTTATTTTTTTCGTTTAATGAAAAAATTCCTTTTAAAGTATCTTTTTCAATAAAATTTCTCTTGATAAATTCATCGTCATAGACTAAAATATTCTCTTTTGAAGAATCATATCCTTCATGAGAGCATTTTGAATATTTGGTATTTTCATTTACATTATCAATACTTAAATTATAAAGATATTTCGAAATAGTAGATTTTCCTGATCCATTTAATCCAAAAAAGAAGTTTATTTTTCTTAAATCATCTAAAGCAGGTGTTTTATCGTCGTATGTAGCTAATTCTCTAATAGTTAAAGAAGTAATCATATTATTAATAATTTTAGTTTACAATTTTGGCTCTAAATTACAATAAAAAAGCAGACTCACAAAATTATGCGTCTATTTAATATGTAATGTTTAGCAAGGAAAATTTGTGATAATAAATTTTATATCCAACGAACTATGTCTTCCATTGGGCGACGGGTCTTTGGAAATTCGGGCATGCTTTTTCGGTAACCAAACGCTGCCATAACTTCTACTTCATATATATCCGTATCGACACCAAATTTTTCTTTTGCTATCTCATTTATTTTAACTTTGTCAAAGCCCTCAATTGCACACGAATCTATGTTTAAGAATGCAGCAGTTGTTAGCATATTAGCTAAAATTATATAGGTTTGTCGGGCTGACCAATCTGTAATTTGTCTGTCTGTATCTGAATGGAAATTTTCTTTTTGAAAATCCTCAACTTTACTATTAACAAATTCAATTATATCATCAGGCATTTTTTTGACATTACGCATAAACTTCTGCAAATACGGACTTCTATATTTCATATTTTTAGCTTTGTGAGATAATAAAAGTACAAAATGACTAGCAGAACCTAATTGACCAATAGTATTATTCATTTTCCCATTTGCACCCCATGTATAATCTCTTAGCGATTCTCTAGCTTTCACATCTTGTACAACCAATAATTGATATGGCTCGAAACCAAAAGAGGTTGGAGAAAGACGTGCTGATTCAAGAATCGTATGGAAATCTTCTTCAGAAACTTTTTTTGTTTCATCAAATAATTTACATGCATATCTATAATTAAATGCATCTAATATTTGCTCATTGATTTTTTTCATATTAAAAGAATTTATTTTATTTAAACCAAATTTGATACCAAGAATAGTAAAATATAATAAATAAAATGATATTAGCTTTATTGTGATAATAAAATAAGCGTCGATTTAATGAAAAATAGCAGAAAAAATTATAAATAATAGAATTAAGTATGTGGAAACTAGATTGTTAAGAAGTTATTACGAGATTTAAATTTAAAGGAAATTGTATAATAAAAATAGATTGTTCCTTTTATTTATATGAATTTGGAACAATCTATTTTTTATGATATTAAATGTGAAACTTACAGCTTATCTATTGATTCTATAATTAACTGAGATGCCTTTTTTCCTGACATTAACATTCCTCCAAATATAGGACCCATACGGAAACTTCCACTAACGCCATTTGCTGCCATTCCTGAAACAAATAGACCTGGGAAAACCTCTTTCGTATTCTCAATTGTTGTTGTTTCGCCTAAATCCATAGATAACGAACGTTCGCCAATTACACCGCCAGTAGCTGTGTCTAGTTTGATGCCGTTTTTGTCGGCTACAACTTGTGCAATTTCGCATGTGTGACCAGTACCATCGATAACAGCTTTTGACATTATAGCTATTGGGTCAACGTGCATTCCCTCACGTAAAACAGGAGCCCAATTTACTACTAATCCACTAACTCTGTCATTTTGGAAAACTACATCTTCAACTTTATAACAGTTGAAAATTGTTGCTCCAGCTTGAGTAGCTTTGTAAATAAGTGCCGATGTTGAATGTACTGAATCTAAAAGAAAATTATCTTCGTCATAAGGCTCATAGTTCACACCAAGCTCATCAAGAATAGATATAGCCTCTTTTTGAACTACAATTTGGTTGAACATCATAGCTCCGCCCCACATTCCTCCACCAGGAGCAAGTTTGCTTTCGAAAAGAGCTACTTTTTTACCAGCTTTAGCAAGATAATATGCCGCAACAAGACCAGATGGACCGCCACCTACAATTGCAACATCTACACAAAGATTTTCTTTAAGTTTTTTAAAATAAGACTCAACGATTCCTAAAGAAATCACTTTTTCTCTAATTTCCATTTTCTTTTATATTTTAACAATTAATAAATTAAAATAAGAGGATTAGAAAGATATACTTGTAAGTTCCCTTAACAGCATTATCTGTTCAGGTTCGATGGGTATAATCTCAGACTATTAAGTTAGCCACCCCTTGTTTCATGAATTGCAAAGATAATATATTTTTTGCTAAAAAAAACATATATATACTTTTTCAATAAAAAATTGTTTTGATTAGTACTTAATTAATATTATATTTGTAACCTAAATAACTTAAACTTAATACATAATTCACATGGTAAACAATTTATTATCAAGTTTTGACGACTTTATACTTGATTTATTTAATTGGACAGCTTCAGGAACAAATCTTTTCTGGGCAAAAATTATTGCTGTTCTTTGCATCTTTTTATTCGCTTTTGCTTGTAATAAAGGAGTACGATATATCTTATTCAATTTCGTATCAAAATTCATAAAATCTACAAAAACAAATTGGGACGATATTTTCTTAAACCAAAAAGTACTTATCTATTTAAGTAAACTTATGGCTCCAATTATAATCTATTATCTAATTCCTACGGCTCTAGATAAAGGAGAATTTTTATATGAACTATTAAGAAGATTTAGTTTAATATATATTGTATACTCTTGTACTTGGCTTGTTAATGGCTTCTTAAGTGCTACTTATATTATATATAGTACTCGAGAAAAATATAGAGATCGCCCGTTAAAAGGTCTTCTTCAAACTGCTCAGGTGATATTAATAATAATATCGGCTGTGGTTATTATTAGTATATTCATAGGCAAATCACCATTAGTGCTACTTACAGCAATGGGTGCTTCGGCAGCTGTTATGATGTTGTTATTCAAAGATAGTATCATGGGTTTTGTGGCAGGGATACAATTGGCAGCAAATGATATGGTGAAAGTAGGGGATTGGGTTACAATGCCTAAATATGGCGCTGACGGTAATATTATTGAGGTAACTCTTACTACAGTTAAAGTTCAAAACTTCGATAATACTATAATCACCGTTCCTCCTTACGCACTAGTTACAGAGTCTCTTCAAAACTGGAAAGGTATGGCTGAATCGGGTGGACGACGTGTTATGAGATCTGTTTCTATAGACCAAACAAGTATTAAATTCTGTGATTCTAAGATGATTGAAGAGTTCGGAAAAATAGATTTGCTAAAGGATTATATCGATAATAAACAAACAGAATTTAATAACTATAATGAGAAAAATAGCATAGATAGTTCTGTTTTAGTAAACGGTAAAAGACAAACCAATTTAGGTGTATTCAGAGCTTATTTAGATAATTATCTTAAAGATCTTTCTGCTGTTAACCACGAAATGACTTGCATGGTTAGACAACTTTCGCCTAATGAAAAAGGTATTCCTATTCAATTATATTTCTTTAGTGCTATAAAAGATTGGCCACTTTATGAAGCAGTTCAAGCAGATGTCTTTGATCATGTTTTAGCTATTGTGCCTCTATTCAATCTTCGAGTTTTCCAATTACCTACGGGTGCAGATTTCGAATCATTGAAAAAATTATAGAACTTTCTGATATAACAAATAAAATAGCCATTCATTATAAAGTGAATGGCTATTTTTATATTCAAACATTTGTTTATTAAACAAAAAAAGAGCAACTATAAATAGTTACTCTTTTGTGATCCCGGTGCGATTCGAACGCACGACCCACAGCTTAGAAGGCTGTTGCTCTATCCAGCTGAGCTACGGAACCGATCTTTGTTAAAATTGTATTTCTATACTTTGAAATAAAAAGAGCAGCTAAAAAAGTTGCTCCAGAATATTCTTGGTGATCCCGGTGCGATTCGAACGCACGACCCACAGCTTAGAAGGCTGTTGCTCTATCCAGCTGAGCTACGGAACCGATCTTTATTTCGAATGCAAAGGTAGAGAAAAATTCGTTAAATACAAATAAATCCATAAATTTTTTTTAAATTTGCACAAAGCAATAAGCTAAAAAGTGATATAAAACACATAAAACTTTTGCTGTAATCTTATCTTATAAACTACATATCAAGCATTTAAATTATGCTTAATATAAAAAAAATTAAAATGAAAAATAATATTAGATCCATGACTGGATACGGCAAAGGAGTCGTTGAGTATGATAATAAACGTATTTCTGTGGAAATTCGCAGTCTAAATAGCAAACAACTTGATAATTCTCTAAAAATGCCTTCAACATACAGAGAACAAGAATTTTTATTAAGACAAAAAATTTCTAAAGCTCTTGTTAGAGGTAAAGTTGATACATTTGTAAATGTAGAACTTCTAGACCAAAAACGTTCTCTACCTGTAAACAAAGAACTTTTTGAAGATTATTATAATCAACTTTCATCTATAAACAACGACATAAACAAAGGTGCTGACTTTATGCAAGCTATTTTACAGCTTCCTGGTGTACTTCAAGCTGAAAAGAAGGAGATAGAGCAGGGCGAGTGGGACGCACTTCATGAAGCCGTTGGAATAGCTATTGAGGAGATAACTAAGTTCCGTGTTCAAGAGGGAAACGTTATGATTACTGACCTTTTGAAGCGTATAGAAACAATTAGAGACTTAAAAATAAAAATTGAGCCTTTTGAAAAAGAACGCATAGAGACAATAAAAAACCGTATTCATGAAAATATGGAAAAAATTGTTGTCGACTATGATAATAATCGCCTTGAGCAAGAGATGATTTTTTATATTGAGAAACTTGATGTTACAGAAGAAAAAGTACGTCTTGAAAATCACCTTAATTATTTCTGTGAGATATGCGAAAAAGAAGATAACGTAGGTCGTAAACTTGGTTTTGTTACTCAAGAAATTGGTCGTGAAATAAATACCCTAGGTTCAAAATCTAATAATAGCGAAATGCAAAAAATCGTTGTTAACATGAAAGACGAACTTGAAAAAATAAAAGAACAAGTATTAAATATTCTTTAGTCATGGGAAAAGTACTTATTTTATCTGCTCCTTCAGGCTCAGGGAAAAGCACTATAATAAACCATTTGCTAAAAAAATACCCGAATTTAGAACTTTCTATATCTGCAACAACTCGTTCTCCTCGTGGGGAAGAAGTTGATGGTAAAGATTATTATTTTCTTAAAGAGGAGCGTTTTCGTAGTTCTATTTCTGAAAATGCTTTTGTAGAGTGGGAAGAAGTTTACAAAGGAAGCCTTTATGGCACTTTGAAATCGGAAGTTCAACGTATTTGGGACAAAGGGAATATTGTTATTTTTGATATTGATGTTGTCGGAGGAGTAAATATAAAAAATATTTACGGTGATTATGCTCTTTCAGTTTTCATCTCAGCACCTTCTGTTGAAGTGCTCAAAAAACGTCTTATTTCTCGTGCTACAGACTCTAAAGAGGCTATAGCAAAAAGAATTGAGAAAGCCACTTTTGAAATGACTTTCAGCGATAAATATGATAAAGTATTGATAAACGATAATCTTGATGAAGCATTGATAAATGCAGAAAAAATTGTCGACGAATTAATAAAATAATATGAATGTAGCTCTATATTTTGGTTCTTTTAACCCCATACACAAAGGACATACGTCTATCTGTAAGCATATTATAGATATGAAATATGCCGATGAGGTATGGCTTATTGTCTCGCCTCAAAGTCCTTTTAAAAAGGAGGCTGACTTGGCAAAAGAAGGACATAGAATAAATATGGCAACACTCGCTTTAAAAGACGAAAATTTAGATGATAAGGTTTCTGTTAATGATATAGAACTTACTATGCCGAAGCCGTCATGGACTGTTGATACGTTAAAAAAGCTGTGTTCACAATTTCCAGAAAATAGATTTTCTATTATTATGGGTGAGGATAATATCGTTAATTTCGATAAGTGGAAAGAGTATAAAACTATCTTAGAATTATGCGAAAATATATTCGTTTATCCTCGAAAGGGTCGTAGTCTAAAAAGTTCATTTCCGAAAGTTTTATACATGGAAAAAGCTCCTCTTTTAGACTATAATTCTACATATATACGTTCTACAATAAATAAAGAGACCACTCTTATAAATGAAAAAGTGAGAGATTATATCATTGAAAATCAATTATATGCAAAATAAAAATTCTAATATCGAGGAACTTATAAAAAAGGGCAAGATGTTTTATTCCCAAACTAATCATGGTGAAGCTATGAATTGTTTTAAAGAAGTTCTTCGTCAAGAACCCGATAATACAGAAGCTCAAGAATTTGTGTCACTACTAAATTCTATTCTTGAATATTTCAACAAAGACACATATAATCCTTAGGGAATTAAAAAATAGGGGCGATTTTTTCGCTCCTATTTTTTAATATAGAGCAAAAAATTTCAGTTGGAGTTTTGGTAAATAAATGTAACTATTTTTGGTATTTATAAATAAAAAAGTTATAATTGTAACGTGATGATATTGTCACAAGTAGAATTATAATATGAAATTTAAAAATAAAATTAGTTATATAACTTTAACATTACTACTATTTTCATGTTCAGAGAGTAAATGGGCAGAAGAAACAATTATAGACCCTACGATAAAAGAAAATGCTATAGAATTATCAGCAGAAGTACAAGAAAAATCATTAGATTTCATTCATGCTAAAAATATGAATGTATATAATGATAGCATTTTAATAATTCTTAACAAGCCTAATGATGAAACAAAATTTGTTGAATTTTATAATTTAAACACAAATAAAAAAATTGCAGATTATATAGGTCGAGGAAACGCAAATAACGAAATGTTAATGTGCATTTCTCATTTAGATGGAAATAAATATATTGTTGAAGGATTTGCAAAAAAGAAAATAGCTATTATAAATTTAGATTCTGTAATATCGAATCCAAATTATAAAATACCTGAACTTTTATCATACTCAATGAGTAGCCAATTTATTACACCTTATGGAGATGATGATTATATATTT
>JADFUS010000047.1 GCA_015222165.1 Bacteroidota bacterium | reverse complement strand
CAGCGATTAATCAATGGTTAATCGCTGTTTGTGTGTGTTTTTATTTGGACTATTCGTTTTGCAAAATCGGTACTTTTCGTTTTTCCGATTATATATACTATTTTTTATATTACTTCCTTTTTTATCTTTAGCACAGAAAAATAGGGTAGGCAAAATAACTGTGATTGATGCAACGTATGATTGTGTCAAAGTAGATAGATTGTCTCCAGAATATAAAATGATAAAGGCTCATTTTGATATTAAAGTAACAAAAAAAGCTTTTAAAATTAATAAAACTGTAGAGTTAAGACCTTATTTATATAGCGAAACAAAAATTATAGAATTAGATCCTATTCATATTATTGGAGAATATAATTTGCGTAAAGAGAGAAAAAAAAGAAGATCAGGGATTAAAAATGATTGTTGTTTTCCACGTTTAATGATAACAAATACCGATTTACATAGTTATGTATCAATGGTTACATATTCTGAAGAGATGTGTGATTTTTCATATGTTATAGAAATATGGCTTGTCGGTCGTGGGAAGAGTGAATTTTTAGGTTATGAGGTTATAAATCATAATATTGTTGGTTGGGAAAATTAATAATAGATGTTTTGTTTTGCTCGTTTGTTGGGAAAATTATCTATGAAGAATAGATTTTTTATAAATTTATGATTTTTATTCTTAAAAAGGATATTAACCATATTTTTAATGGAGACCTTAATAGCCTATACGAATAAGGAGACTTGAAATTATTTTCAAATCTCCTTTTATTGGGAGTCTATTATTCTGCATAATTAGCTGTAGTTGGCTTTTTAAATTCTATATTGTTTTGTTTCATCAAAATTTTTCCGAATAAACGTTATTAATTTTTATTTACTATGATTATATCTTCGTTTCTTGAAGACATAAAATAATTTTTTCGGGCATATTCTTCAAGAAATTCATCATCATTATCTATTTTTTCGATGACGTTTTTGTAGTTTAAAATTAAATTATTAAGACTGTCAATATCTGTTTTGCATTGTTCTATTTTATGGTTCAAAGTGATAGTTCTGCTTAAACATTTATCGCTATTTCCGTAAAAGGAGTGTATGACAGCGAGAATAACAATAATGACGCAAATACGTAGCCTGCTAATATTTCCAAGACGTATTCTCTTAAACTTTGAGCTTTTATCTATAAAACCATCTGTCTTATCTTTTATTTGCTCAACGTTATTTTCTAATTTTCTTTTAAAATTGAATTTCATGATAAACTATTTTATAAAGGAATAAAAATGATTTATTGGTCCATGTCCGTTGCCTATTTTATAATTAGCTTCTTTTATTGCTTCGTGTATATACATTTCAGCTTTTTCTACTGATACTTCAAGAGAATATCCTTGAGCCAAATAACAAGCTATTGCTGATGATAAAGAGCAACCTGTGCCGTGTGTGTTTTTGGTGTCTATTTTCTTAAATGGGAAAGATGCCTTTTTACCATTTTCAAAAAATAATACGTCAGTAATAGTATCGCTATTTATATGTCCAGATTTTATTAATATATTTTTAGCTCCTAAGAACATCATGTGTCTTGCTGCGATATCATATAAATTAGTATCTATGATATTCATGCCCGTAATAAATTTACACTCAGGTGTATTTGGAGTTACCACAGTAGATAAAGGCATAAGGTTTTTTATAATATGTTTTGCAACATCTCCGCCAACTAGCATATCTCCAGAAGTAGCAACCATAACTGGATCAAGAACGACATTCTTTATTTTATAATGTTTTATGGCTTCTATAACAACATCAACAATCTCTTTTGTTGGAAGCATGCCTATTTTTATGGCGTCGATTCCAATGTCTTCTGCTACAGCGTAAATTTGTTCTCTAACAATTGATGCAGACATTGTTTCTATTTCTCTCACTCCTTCGGTATTTTGGGCTGTTATTGCTGTTATTGCTGTCATTGCATATCCCCCACAAGCTGTTATAGCTTTTAAATCTGCTTGTATCCCTGCTCCTGCACTGCTATCCGATCCTGCAATAGTAAGTACTCTTTTTATATCTTTTAATTTTTTTTGTGTCATGTTCTTTTTAAAAATGAGTGAATCCTCTGTTAATATCGGTGACTTTATTTTCTGATAAATAAGTTATTTTATTGTCACTATTTATCGTTCCAATACTATATAATTCACTGTTGAAAAGAGCTTTATACTCTTTATTTATTTTGTTAAAAGCGTCACTGCTTATAGTCAGTAATAACGCATAATCTTCTCCTCCGCTTAACGCTAACTCTTGAGAGTTTATATTTAAATTATTACATAACGTTTTTGTCTCTTGGGTTGTTAAAATATCATCTATATTTATTACTGCACCACATTTCGATTGTTTGCAGATGTGTCTTAAATCCGACGACACTCCGTCCGATATATCCATCATTGCGTGTACCTCATTTTTTGTTCCGAGCCAAACGCTTTCTTTTTCAAAAATATATGGGTGAACGTGTGCTTTTATGCTTTCGTCATAGTTTGGCAGATTCTTTAATATTGCTTGAAGTCCTGTTGCAGATGCTCCTAATGGTGATGTTACAGCAACTATATCTCCAACTTTAGCGGAACTTCTATATTTGATATTCGTGTTTTCGCATTCGCCTATTACAGTGACATTTATACACATATTCCCCTCTTCTCCAGAGCAAGTATCTCCTCCTAAAAGAGGTATGTTCATAGAATTATATCCAGTCAAAAAATCGTTTATCCACTGTGTAGACGTATTTTTATTAATAGATATGGATAAAAAAGAGAACATCGCTTTTGCTCCCATAGATGCAACGTCACTAACACTTACAGCAAGACTTTTATATCCTAAATCTTTAGGATTGATTTTATCTATAAGAAAATGTTTGCCTTCAACTAGCATATCAGTAGTGACAACATAAGAGAAACCTTCTTTTGATGGGAATATAGCACAGTCATCTCCTATACCCGTAAAATTCATCTCTGAAAACTTTTTTTGAGTCTTTTTTATCTCTTCAATAAGCCCAAATTCTCCTATATCTCCTAATTTCATTTTGTGATTCTATATTTTATTTCTACAAATATAGATAAATTTAATTTGTATATTAGCTTATCTATTAAAAAATTCTTATATTTGTATCATTAAGAAAATAGGTTATTTTATGAAAATATTGATTATTAATGGTCCAAATCTAAATTTGTTGGGGAAACGTGAACCAACAATTTATGGGAATCAATCGTTTGAGGACTATTTAGATGTTCTTAAAAAACAATATAGTTCAGATAGTATAGATTACTATCAGTCAAATATAGAGGGAGAACTTATAAATGCAATACATTCAGCTGATGGAGAATATGAAGGGGTAGTGCTGAATGCAGGGGCGTACACTCACACATCAATAGCAATTGCAGATGCCATAGGAAGTGTCTCTGTTCCTGTTGTTGAGGTTCATTTATCATGTATTCTTTCTCGAGAATCTTTCCGTCACATATCGTTAATAGCTCCAAAATGCAAAGGATCTATAATGGGCTTCGGAATGAATTCTTACAGACTTGGAATAGAATCATTATTATTCTAACCTATTCAATTTACTTTTAACTAATACTTAATACTTATGAGAAAAACAAAAATCGTTGCTACAATATCAGGAAACAATTGTTCAGAAGAATTTATTCGCTCGCTGTTTGACGCAGGAATGAACGTAGTTCGTATAAACTCTGCTCATGCTTCTATCGAAGAATCAGATATTCTTGTTGATAATGTACGTAAAGTTTCAGAAAAAATAGCTATACTAATTGACACAAAAGGTCCAGAAATAAGAACAACAAAATGTGCAGAGGATGAAGGTATTTCTGTTGAGGTTGGAGATAGAATTGTTGTTAGAGGTGGAGAATTAGACGATATCTCTACTCGTGAAGTTGTGTATCTTAATGAAAAAAATATTACTAAAAATATCACTATTGGTGATGTCTTATTGATAGATGATGGAGATATTAAACTTGATGTTGTTGATAAAAAAGGAGATGATATTGTTGTTGAAGTAGCTAATTCTGGATTTATAAAAAGTCGTAAGAGTGTAAATATTCCTAATGTAGATATTCCTCTTCCTTCAATTTCTGAAAAAGATGAAAGATTTATTCGTTGGGCAGCAGGAAAAGATTTGGATTTTGTAGCTCACTCTTTTGTACGTACTAAAGAAGATGTTATAGCAGTTCAAGATATTATTGATGAGTGTGACAGTCCAATGAAGATAATTTCTAAAATAGAAAATCAACAAGGAGTTGATAATATTTCAGAAATTCTAGAATATACTTACGGTGTCATGGTAGCAAGAGGTGATTTGGGTGTTGAAATTCCAGCAGAACAAATTCCCGTTATTCAGCGTGACCTTGTACGTAAATGCGTAGAACGTAAAAAACCAGTTATCATAGCTACACAAATGCTTCAAAGTATGATAAATAATCCTCGTCCTACTCGTGCAGAAATTGGTGATATCGCAAATGCAATATTCCAACGTGCTGATGCTATAATGCTTAGTGGAGAGACTGCAAATGGTAAATATCCTGTTGAATCTGTTACAACTATGGACACTGTAGCTCTTGAAATAGAAAAAAATACTGCACCTATTGTAGATATAAATATGGTGAAGATAAACAACGAAATAACTGCTCAGCTTGCTCGTTCAGCTGTTAAAGCTTGTGTTACTCTTCCTGTTGAAGCTATAATAATAGACACATTTACTGGTCGTACAGCTCGTTATCTTTCTGCTTTTAGAGGAGAAAAAATAGTGTATGCCGTATGTTACAAAAAAACTATGATGCGTCAATTAGCACTTTCTTATGGTATTTTTGCAGAATATCACGAACAAATTCATCCACATAGCGATTTCTTACCTATAGTTCTTGAGAAACTTGAGAAAGCGGGAAGAATAAGAAAACACGATTTAATTGTTGTTGTTGGTGGTGAT
>JADFUS010000046.1 GCA_015222165.1 Bacteroidota bacterium | reverse complement strand
GCATGGCGAAATATTTGGAGAAGCAAATTGCGTAGTGCAGTGGTTCTTTTAGCTATTGCATCTGGTTTGGTGGGAGGATTATTCTCATCGGCATGGATGAATGGTATGGCAAATCAAAGAGTGGATAATGCTTTCTCAATTGAAACGGCACATATTCAGTTTCACAATCCAAAGTTTGCAGAAAATTTTGATATCAAAAGAACAATAAACTCTACTGATAAAAAACTAAAAGAACTTTCGGAAACTGATGGTATAAAAGCAGCAACAAGTAGAATTAAAGTTCAGGCAATGGCTGCAACTGCTAATAAAAATAGTGGTGTAACTATTGTGGGAGTAAATCCAAAAACAGAAATTGAAGTTTTTGAATTGTACAACAAAATAGACTCTACTGATGGTGATTTCTTTGAAACAAAAAATAGAAACCCAATAGTTATTTCTAAAGCTTTGGCTAAGGAACTCAAAGCAAAATTGAAATCAAAAATTGTACTTACTTTCCAGGATTATAATGGTGAGATAACTGGTGCTGCATTT
The DNA here is from genome assembly GCA_015222165.1 of Bacteroidota bacterium. GTDB lineage: Bacteria > Bacteroidota > Bacteroidia > Bacteroidales > Rikenellaceae > JADFUS01. The sequence goes on along the minus strand of JADFUS010000046.1, from coordinate 8,287 downwards.
AAGGTTATAGGCATCTACAAAACACAAAACAGCCCTTGGGATAAGATGCATGTTTTTGTGAAAAATTCTGATTTACGTAAAGTTTTAGACCTTCCAGAAGGACAAACTCACGAGATTGATATTCTGTTAGACGATTATACTCAAGCATCAGTAATATCGACACAATTAAAAGAAAAGTATCCTGATATTTTAAGTGAAGATTGGGCAGAGATACAACCATATCTTAGTTTCATTTCGGAATATATGGATGTGATGATGGGCATTTTCATGATAATAATTTTAGCTGCTCTAGGTTTCGGAATAGTTAATACCATGCTGATGGTGATTTTAGAACGCACAAGAGAGCTAGGCATGTTAATGGCTATAGGCATGAGCAAGTCAAGGATATTTAAAATGATATTGTTAGAGACTGTATTGTTAGCATTAGTGGGAGCAGTAATAGGTGAGTTTGTAAGTATGTTGCTAATTAATTATTACGGAGGAGTTGGTATAGATGTTTCTTCACTAGCCGAAGGTATGGAGTCAGTTGGATATGCAGCAGTTAGTTACCCTGAACTGGAATTAATTAAATATGTTCAAATTACAATTATGGTTATAATTACTGGTATAGTTGCTTCAATTTATCCAGCAGTGAAAGCCTTGAACTTACACCCCGTAGAAGCAATAAGAACTTTATAGTAGCTTGAGATTTTCGTAATGATTACTCGATTCAACAACTCAACAATTAAACAATTCAACAGATTATGAGCGTAATAAAGATAAATAACCTAACAAAAACATATACCGAAACAGAAGTTCCAGTACACGCGGTAAATGGTGTAAATATAGAATTTTCCAAAGGCGAATTTACTGCTATTGTAGGACCTTCGGGATGTGGAAAAACTACATTGCTAAACATGATAGGAGGGCTAGAAGAACCAACTTCAGGTAGTGTTGAGATTAATGGTATAGACATTTCTACTCTTTCGTCTAGTAAATTAATAGAGTTTAGAATGAAAAATATAGGTTTTGTTTTTCAAGCCTACAATTTAATTCCTGTGCTCACAGCTAAAGAAAATGTAGAGTTTGTTATGCAGCTTCAAGGAAAGAGCAAAAAGGAAATGGACGATAGAACAATTCCTTTGTTGGATACAGTTGGCTTAAGCGATAAGCACAATAGTCGCCCTAATCAATTGTCTGGTGGTCAGCAACAGCGCGTAGCAGTAGCAAGAGCATTAGCATCAAAACCTATGTTTATTATTGCCGATGAGCCTACTGCCAACCTTGACTCTAAAGCTACGGCACAACTTATGGAGATGATGGAGCAATTAAATAGAGATGAGGATATTACTTTCATTTTTGCAACTCACGATAAAAGAGTATTCGATAAAGCACACAGAATAATTACGATTGATGATGGTAAGGTTACTTCTGATGAGATGGTAAAGGCTAATTAATAAGTTTTCAGTTTTATTTTTGCTATAGTTTTATAAATAAAGTATCCTGTTGGGGTATTCAACAGGATACTTTTTTAAACTATTTAAGATTTTTAAATCTATACATTACTAACATAAGAGTGTTCTCTTTTTCATTTACAACTAAACGAGCAACTGACTGACCACCATAAGTAAAGTCATGATATTCGAAGTTTCCCACGCTATAGTTGTTAACCATTTTTCCACAACCAGACTCTAATATTTTCAGAGCATTATTTTTCTTAATTTTAAAATCATAAACGAATTCACAACTTTCTGCTAAAACAACAGTACAACATACATTATTTTCAAAAGACTTATTCTTTACCACACCTTTTTTTATTGGGTCGGGTTTAGATTCGGCAAACAACGATACACTTAAAAAAAATGAAATAATAAACATTACACCGTACTTTAAATTTGAAGTTCTCATAGCTTTTTTATTTATATGATTAAAGCACAAAATTCAGCAATAAAGTAAATATCAACATATCAACTATGGTGTAAATATTATAAATATTCATCCAAAAATAACAATTCTGAAGCATTCAAATAATGATAGTATTTAACCCTTAAAATAAGGGTTAATTAGATGGATTTATATTTATTGTAACTCCGACTTTATTAGTTAGTTTTATAAAACGAGGGTCATCATATAGAGGTGATAAGTGTGGAAGTTGTAAAGTCACAGGTAGGTTTTCATTTCTTTGTTCAAATGCTAATTCTAAGTACTTTAGAGCGTTTTCTTTTTCTTTTAAAAACAGATATACTTGAGCTATTGTAGTAGGACTTGTGTATATCATAGAAGAACTATTTTTAGTCATATCCAACCAAAACTTAAGAATTTGTTTCTCATTATATTTAACAGAATATTCAGCCATTTTAGGATATTCTTTAATTTTTAATAACTCTTTCCAAGACTTAAATGCCTCATCCTTTTTTCCTGTAATAAATTGAATATAAGCTATCCCTTCCCAAGCAGAACCATAATTATGTAATTCTAGTATTTTTTTATATTTCTCTAATGCTTTATCATACTGTTTATCTAAATAATATATCTGAGCAGCTAAACAAGAAATTTTAGGATTTAATGGATGTAGCTTCTCTGCAAATAAGGCTTCACTTAACGCTCTATCAAAATCACCTTTAATTATATAGTATTTAGAAATTAAAATATGGCCATCTAAATTACTTGGAGATAGCTCTAATCCTTTAATAGCCATTTCTTTCATTCCTTCCCAGTCCCAATCAAACTGCCCTAAAATATTACCTTTTGTAATATATGCTTCAGCTAAAGAACCATCTAATTCAATTGCTTTATTTAACGCTTTATTAATGGCATTTCTACTTTGAATTCTATTTTGATATTGTTTACCCTCATCATTCGAAAATTTATTCATTGTAATATAACACTCTGCAAGAATAGTGTATGCAAGAGCAAAACAAGAATCAATCTCAATAGATTCTTTTAAGTGGGCTATTGCACTTTTTACAGCATCTGGGTTTTGTTTAGACCATAAAAATCTTCCTTTTAAATAAAGGTTATAAGCTTTTGGATCAACGTGATTAACCGTTATACTAGAATAGCTGGGAGAAATTATCATATTAATTTCACTTGCAACCTGATTAGAAATATCATCAGCTAATTGAAATATATCCAAAGTATTACGATCGTATTTGTTTGCCCATAAATATTTTTCTTGCGGAAATACTTCTATCAGCTGTACAATAACTCGTAATCTGTCAGAATCATAAGTAACTGAACCTTCAAGTAATAAGTCAACTTCAAGTTTTTTTGCAACCTCTGAATTAAGATTAGATGAATCTTTAAAATACATAGATGAACCTCTAGAAATAACTCGTAAATCTTCTAGTTTTGATAATTCTAACGTGATGGCGTCTGCTAGTCCCTCAGTTATATAATCTTTGGTCTTATTTTCCGAAATATCTATTAAAGGAAGAACGGCTATAGAAATTTTAGGTTTTAAAGGTTGGCGAGTATTGTCTTGCACTTCCTGTATACTATCATATCCTTCTTGAGGAATAATAATTATAAATGCCAAATACATAATTATAATGCCAAAAACATAAATAACACCAAGTTTCTTTTTACTGAGTAAATATTTGCCTGGAAGTGGTTTTGGTATAATTTCAATTTCGTTATCTATTTGTTTTTTATAATCACCTGGAGTAAAACCATATCTATCGTGAAAACATTTATTGAAATATGACGGACTACTAAAGCCAACTTTGTAAGCTATTTCAGAAGTTGTAAAATCACCATCATGTAATAGTTTTAAACCTTCATCCAACCTAACTTCTCGGATAAGAACGCTTGCCGATTTTCCGAAAGTAGTTTTTATTTTTCTAAATAGTTGAGAACGACTTATTCCCAATTCGGCAGCTAATTCGCTAACACCAAATCTATCACTCTCTATATGCTTGAGAATAATCTGTTTGATTCTATCTAGTAATGTTTCAGGCATTTAAAAATAACCTTTTTTAATGATTAAAAACATGTAAATATATGAAAAATATCAACTACTACCTACTGAGGCTCAAGGATTTACGATATATTAACTATATCTATTTATGAGAATTGGAATGAAAAAAGGGGTAATTAATATTACGAATATTTCTATAATAGGTTAGTATTTTTAATATGGCGCATTTGTGGAATATTAGATACTGCAAATTGGTAATATATTACCGAGCAAAGTCATGATTTTGTATTTACGTTAGTTTAGTAGCTTACTAAATTAAAGCTATGATTAACTTGTTTAGAACAACAAATTTATTACTACTGCATCCCCGAAAAGGGTTACAATTGCCATTAGCCCTAATTTCTATATAATTTAGGTGATAGAGATAGATTAGGATTTAAGAATTGAATTATTTGTATTACTTTTGAACCATAAAAGACTTTATAATAAATTTTTAGTTTATGTCCTACCAAGATATGTTTGTTCTTTTCTGGGAACAGGTAAAAGAAAGTGTACAAGAAGGCCGCTTTGCCAAGTTAACCATGGCAAAGACCATTGGTAAACCTAACTTGAGAAATATATTTCTTAGACCAGTTTATTCAGAAGATGGATTTAAGGTCTTACTGAAATTACGCTACAGATCTAGAGATACCGAGGATAAGGAAGATGAGCTTACATTAGAAGAGGCTTTTGTTGTTTTGAAACCGCATCTCAAAAAGCACTTTTCATCTGTTCTGCTATTTACCACAACAAAGGATGTTACCTTTAAAATTAATAAAAAAGGAGTAGGTAGTATTTCAGAGGCCTTGCCTACATTTAGCGATGTAACGCAAGCTGAGAAAGATGTAAAATAACAGAGCATCAGCATTGGCTTGTAATACTAAGTACGTTTATTTATGTCGATTGTTCCTTTGAATTTTTTTTACAGCCTAAACGGGAAGGAGGGAAGGACACACCCAAAAAAAATAGCACCAAAAATTAATTTGATGCTATCGTTATATGTTATTTTTTTTTAAACCTTAAGATAAAGGAGTGATGATTTGTGGAAATAGGTAAGATTATCATACCTATTTTACTTGGCGAAACTTGATTTCTAAGTTACGTTCGTAGTTACGTAAAGTCTTAACCTCCTTAGTATTTACAAAACACATTGAAACACCTTCTTTACCTGCACGTGCAGTTCGTCCACTACGGTGTGTGTAGTATTCATCATTTTCGGGTAGTTGATAATGTGCAACAAATGTAAGGCCAGAGATGTCAATTCCACGTGCCGCAACATCAGTAGCTACAAGCACACGTAAAGTTTCATTCTTAAATGCACGCATTACTTTATCTCTTTCTTTCTGCATTAGATCACCATGAATTGCATCTGCAGCAATATTTTTGGCTATCAGTTGTTTAGTAAGTTTTTTGGTTGCTGCTTTTGTTTTGCAAAAAACTACCCCTCTATTTTTATGCTCAGATTTTAAGAATAGTTGTAATGCATGAAATTTATCAGAATCATTGCACATCACAAATTGGTGCGAAATATTCTTATTTACAATATTCTCTCGACTTACTTCAATGCGTTCGGCATCTTTAGCCAGGTGTTTCGAAATTATCTCTTGAATACCATTTGGAATTGTAGCAGAAAATAGCCACTTATTTTTAATTGAAGGAAGATGACTCAATATATCATCCAATTCCTTTTTAAATCCCATGCTCAGCATTTCGTCTGCTTCATCTAACACAATAGTTTTTACTGAGTTTAAATCTACCGCTTTACGATTTACCAAATCAATCAAACGTCCTGGTGTAGCTACAATGATTTGCGTTGGACGCCTCAAGGATACTATTTGTCTATCTATGTGTTCTCCACCATATACCGCTTCGGTAAAAATTTTAGTAGTATACTTTGTGAACCTGAATAACTGCTTGGCAACTTGTTTTGCCAGTTCGCGTGTTGGACATAAAATTAAGCCCTGTACCGATTTTTGGTTTGGGTCTATCTTCTCTAACAATGGAATTCCATATGCCGCTGTTTTTCCTGTACCCGTTTGTGCCTGTGCTACAATGTCCGTTACTCCAGCCAACAATATTGGTATTACCTTCTTCTGAATGTCAGTAGGTTCAACAATATTTAATTCGGCAAGTCCTTTTATAAAGCCTGAGCTTATACCTAATTCTTCGAAGTTTTTCAAAATATATATGTTAATATTCTGTGCAAAGGTACACCAATTATGGACTAATGACTAAAAAAGACTATTCGTGTATTTTATCATCCTGGTCTGGTGATGACGGTTTCATGATGTTATCACTTGAGGCTATAAAAGGTAGTGTTATCCGAAGATATTTCTAATGTTATATTCTATATGAACGGGTTTTGCTCATGTTAGTTACATTTTGTAAACCTACATAAAAGGATATAATTTGCATGGTTTAGTTATTTGAAATAATATAGTTTTCTGATTTGAGTGAAAGTAGTACCTCAAGTTTAATTTCGTCTCTTGTTTTAATAATTCCAAAAGCAGTAGTAGGAGGATCTACTCCATAATCTGTCATTTTTAAAGCGATAGTTCCTGATACTATATATATATGATTTCTTTTGATAAATTCAAAACTCATATTAATATCTTTTGATTGACCAGCAATTGTTAAGGTACCTTTGCCTATTATTTCACTTCCTTTAATCTTTAATGTTTTGCTCTTAAATTCAATTTTAGGAAAATCATCAGATTTGAGAGCTTTATAAATATTCTTGTCCATTCCAGACTTCCCACTTTTAATAGATTTCACAACAACCTCAAAGCATATGTCTGAAATAGATTTAGAATTTACTTTCCCTGAGAACTCATATTCCCTTACTACCGCGGACCAGTCATGAATATTAGAAGTGCCTGTAATACTAATTTGACTATTCTCTTTATCTACTTTATATCCTTGGGCAGTAAGACTAATTGAGAAGATAAATAGTAGAATTGTAGTTTTAACTTTGTTACGCATAATATTAATTTAGATTCGTACTCGTATTGTTTAACTAATTAAACTAGATATTAAAGTTACCTTTTTAGATTGATGTGTTTTTTGATTATACAATCAAGCGAAGCGATTGATGAGTTACTATTAAAATGTATTTCGCGAATAATTTATATAAGTTGAACATAGCTTTAAGAGTATTTTTCTAAAGAAGTAGAATCGATAAAGACAAAAATATTAACAATCATTTAAATTTGTATTGCAAAGGTATATATTTGAGTTAATTTGCTTTTAGTTTCATCTTTTTAAATGCTATATTTTATATCTGATAAATTTTATCGATAAAAAAGGACATCTGCGCTTAGTACACAAATGCCCTATATTTTATATTGAAGTGACTAATTTAATGCTAATATAGAGTGACTAAATGTTCCTTCTTTTGTAGCTATTGGTGCTATTAATAAAATGAGCATTTATCAAAAACGGGATAAGCCATTTTTGTGTAGGGTTATCCCGTTAAGTAATTAAAAAAATATAATTAGAGCGTCTTTATTTTTTTTTACCTTTTCCATTTCCAACAATTATAGTTATTGTACCATTCCAATTGTGCTGTGTGTTTCCTGGATGTAAACTACTATTGTAATCATCAGTAAAACCTTCGCCTGTCGCACCTTCAAACTTACCTGTACCGCCAAGAATAACAAAAGGATCTCTCCAATAAGAAACCACATGCTCAGGATGATCATCTAATCTTCCAGGAACGACCCTACCTTTAACAGATACATAAAGTATATCTCCATTAGCAGCAATCATTTTTGAAGTTGAAGCATCATATTTGTTATCTGGACCGCAAGCACAGAATTCAAAGTCCCCTGTCATATTACCTAAATGAGTGGCATTACCCACAAACTCAACAAATATACGACAACCATAAGGGTCGTCACATTCTGAATCAGTACCAAATATTATATTGGTGTATGTACCAAAGAAATCAGCTTTAAAAGGAACTGTGACAGTCTTGTTTCCATTTTCATCAATTACAAACCCTTTCTTATTAAGGTCGTCTTGAATTAAATCTGTTTCAGAGTAATTTGAACACGAAAAACACATGCTCATGCTCATTACAACTAGTAGTAATCTCACGAAATTTTTCATAATTACAATTTTAGAAGTTAATATATTATTAAAGTATTATGTTCAACACTATTTCTAATAATTGTATAGGAGTATTTCAATCTATCTCTGATGGTAAATAATTATGAAGTTTTTATAAGTGAAATTTAGGAGTATTATCAAGGCCGATAAGTTACAAAATTAATTGTTGTAAAACAAACACTCAAGTATGTAAATATCTAAAGTAGAACTAGTTACGAGTAAATACTTTAGATTTTTAAT
>JADFUS010000045.1 GCA_015222165.1 Bacteroidota bacterium | reverse complement strand
GATATGAAAAAAGGATATTTATATTACCTTGCTTCATTAGAAAATGCTACTGAAAGATATCTTTATCGTTCAAAATTAAACGGTAAAAGCTCGCCTGAACTTATTTCGCCTGCAAACCAAAAAGGATATCACGGTTATAATATTTCACCTACAGGAAAATGGGCTTTACACAATTATAGCTCAGATACACAACCATATATTTATGATATGGTATCTCTTCCAAAAGGAAAAAGTGTTCGTATTATTGAAGATAATAAACGTGCTAAAGAACAATATGACGCTCTAGAAATAATTCCAAAAGAGTTTGTAAAAGTAGATATTGGAAATAACGTTATCCTTGACGCATGGATTATGAAACCTCGTGATTTTGATGCTTCACTTAAATATCCAGTTATCGTAGAAGTTTATGGTGAACCAGGCATACCTATGGTAAATAATCGTTGGGGTGGAGGAAACCTTTGGAATCAAAAAATGGCTGACAACGGATATATTGTTGTTTGCATGGACAACGAAGGAGTGAATTTACCAAAAGGCAGAGAGTGGAGAAAATGTATTTATGGTAGCGTTGGAGTTTTGGCAGCAGAAGAACAAGCAAAAGCAGTTGTAAAAATGACCGAGACTTATGATTATATGGACAGAGACCGTCTTGGCGTAACAGGCTGGAGTGGAGGAGGTTCTATGACTCTTCACTGTATGTTTCGCTTCCCAGATGTATATAAAGTAGGTATCGCTATTGCTGCTGTTTCCGACCAAAAACTTTATGACACTATCTATCAAGAGAGATATATGGATACACCACAAAATAACCCTGAAGGCTATTTAAAAGCATCACCTATAAATTATACTTCTGGGCTTGAAGGTAAACTTTTAATGGTTCATGGCTCTGCGGACGATAATGTTCATTATCAATGTTTTGAAAGAGTTGTTAACAGACTTGTTGCCAATAAAAAAGCATTTTCAACAATGGTATATCCTATGTGTAGCCACTCTTTAAGCGAAAGAGAAAACACAAGATATCACCTACGTATGACCCAAGAAAACTACTGGTTGCAGAATCTTAAAGCTGGTGGAATTAATAAATAATCCCTATTTATAAAAAGATGAAAAAACTTTATATTTCGTTGATGCTATGTGCTATAACACTTAGCTCAATGGCTCAACAAAAGCCTAACTATGAGTTGGCAGAACGTTTTACTCCTACGAAAATCCATAAGATGATTTATAATAGGACTGTAAATCCAAATTGGTTGAAAACTGGAGATATGTTTTGGTACAGCTACAAAACTTCTCAAGGTAAAAAATGGTATATCGTCAACCCAGCTAAGAAATCGAAAACAGAACTTTTTGATAATGCTTATATGGCAAGAGAGATTACTCTTCTTGCAAGAACTCCTTTTGACGCACAACATCTACCAATTGAGAATATTCGTTTTAATAACGCTTCAACATCTTTCACTTTTGAGATAGCGAATAAATATCATCACGAAAACAAAAAAGACACTATAAAAGGTAAAAAAGATAGCGAAAAAGGAGATGCTTTTTTCTTTAGCTATAACTTAAATAACAAAAAACTAGAACTTCTAAAAAATTATAATAGCCCAAAAGACTCTAAAGATTGGGCTTCATTTTCTCCAGATAAAAAGACAATAGTTTTTGCTAAAAACAACAATCTTTTTTATATGGACAAAGAAAATTATAATAAAGTTGTTGTTAATGAGGAAGATAGCACAATTATCGAACATCAATTGACTACTGACGGCGTTGTAGGTTTTGAATATGGCGAAGGCATAGATTATAAAGATAATGTTACCGTTGAGAAAAATAAGGACAAAAGAAAATCTCCTTATATTATATGGTCTCCAGATTCTAAGAAATTTGCTATAGTTCGTTATGACACTAGAAAAACACGTAAACTTTGGGTGATAAATCCTCTTTCAAGCCCACGTCCTACACTAAAATCATACTCTTATTTGATGCCTGGTGAAGACAATGCACCACAAGAGAGCCTATATATTTTTGATATGGCTTCAAAAGAGATTAAAGAAGTTGATATCGCAAAATATAAAGACCAAACTTTATCTATAAACTCTATAAGAACTCTAAAAAAGAATTACAGAGATACTATAAATCCTTCTATTTGGGCTGGCGATAAAAACACAATTTTTGTTACTCGTCAAAGTCGTGATATAAAACGTATTGACGTTGCAAAAGTTGATATTAGCACTCTATCTGTAAAAGAGTTATACGCAGATAGCATGAACGTATCTATAGAAACTCGTAGTCCATATATCACTAAAAAAGGAGACGAACTTATAGCTTGGTCAGAACTTGACGGCTGGGGACATTTCTATCTTTATGACACTGAAGGCAATTTGAAAAATCAAATTACTAAAGGCGAGATGCACACAGATAAACTTGTTAATGTTGATGAAGAAAACAGAATTTTATATTTCACAGCTTATGGAGCAAATAAAAGTCAAAATCCATATTACGAACATCTTTGTAGTATAAATTTAGACGGCTCGAACTTCAAAATTTTGAATAAAGGAGACTACACTTTTTCATCTTCTATGTGTGACTCAAAAAACTATTTTGTCTCAAATTATTCTCGTGTAGATGCTAATCCAGAAACTGCTCTTTATAACAATAAAGGCAGAAAGATAATGAATCTTGAAACTGCCGATCTTACTCAACTTATGGCTTTTGGCTATAAATTCCCTGAAAGATTTACCGTTAAAGCAGACGACGGAATGACAGATTTATATGGTGTTATGTATAAACCTTTTGATTTTGACCCAAATAAAAAATATCCAATCATAGAATATGTTTATCCAGGTCCACAAACAGAAGCTGTAAATGCTTATTTTTCGCCAAGCATGACACGTCTTGAACAACTTGCTCAATTAGGTTTCATAGTTATAACTGTCGGAAATAGAGGAGGTAGCCCTCTTCGTTCTGAGTGGTATCACTCGTTTGGCTATGGCAATCTTAGAGATTATGGTTTAGCAGATAAAAAGCGTGTTATCGAAGCTCTTTCAGCACGACATGACTTTATAGATATAAACCGTGTCGGCATACAAGGACACTCTGGAGGTGGTTTTATGAGTACTGCAGCAATTCTAACTTATCCAGATTTTTTCAAAGTTGCCGTTTCGTGTGCAGGAAATCATGATAACACAATATATAATAGTTGGTGGGGTGAAAAACATCAAGGTGTTTATGAAGAGACTACAGACGGAGAGACAAAATTTGTATTTGAAATCACTAAAAATCAAGATCTTGCGAAAAATCTTAAAGGTAAATTGATGCTTGTTCACGGAGTTGTAGATGATAATGTACACATTGCAAACACTTATAGAGTTATCGAAGCCCTTATCAAAGCTAATAAACGTTTTGACTTTGTTGTTTTACCAAGTGAAGATCACTCTTTCAGAAATAAAGACACCTATTTTTTCTGGCGTATGGCAGACTACTTTAGCCAACATCTTTTAGGCGAAAGTAATCGTGATATTACTGATATTAAAGAACTTCACGAATAATAAAATTCATCATGTATAGAAAACTCTTCGACTCTCTGAGGCAATTGCTATTTCCTCCTACTTGTAGGTGCTGTGGCAGAAAACTCCTAGAAACGGAGAGTTTTTTGTGTGGTGACTGCATGGTAGAACTCCCATTAACAATGCAATGTGACCACCCTCACAATAATTTTGTTACCAAAAAATTTGAAGATTTAGACATCGACAAAGGGTGTTGTATGTTCGTTTATGACAAAGAACACGAATATAGCAATATCGTTAAAGATGTGAAATTTGGCAGAGACTTTCGCCTAGGAAAATATTTCGGACACACTTTTGGAGATATGATCGACAGCTCAACAGAATTTGAAGATATAGACTTTGTAATTCCCGTTCCTTTACATTGGCGACGACATTATTTGAGAGGTTATAATCAATCGGAAATTATCGCTAAAGAGATAGCCATTTCATTAGATAAAGAGCTTATAACAAAGGGGATAACACGAATAAAAAGCACTCATCCACAATCGAGATTAAAGAATACACATGAAAGAGCAGAAAATATGAAGAATGCTTTTAGGGTAGATACGCCCGAATTATTCCACGAGAAACATATATTAATAGTTGACGACGTAACAACGACTGGTGAAACGATAAAATCGATGATTGAGGCACTAAACAGCATAACGCCCGCCCCCAAAATCAGCATAGCAACCCTAGCCGCCACGCATTAAACGACATCTAACTTCTTAATCTTTAAAATATTAACTTTGTAACCGCCGTTACAGTAACGGCGGTTACAACTTTTATCTATATCTTTTTTAAACCTATACTTTCTAAATAATTATATGTAGAATCATAAATTTCTGGATTTCGTGTTTTATCTTTTTCATCTCCTTGAGGAACAACTATAACCATTCCTTGTCGCGCTCTTGTTAATAATACACGATAGGCATTTTTCTGATATAATTTCCTTTCCTCTTTATTTATATTTTGCCATTTACAACCTCTGAATGAATAATTTGTCCAACCATTTGAGGTATATCTTAAATCTCCGTCCCATACTACACAACTCCAATCAAGTTCCAATCCTTGAATATCAAATTCTGTAGCTACATCCTCAAGATAATACGAGGAACGAACATCTTCAGCATTATCTAAAAACCAATGAACTACATCTGGTTTATATCTAACATCTATAGCTAAAGGTTTTAACCTCTCTGCTTTTGAAGAAACTATCATTCCATATCTCTCTGTTCCACGCGAATGTTCTTTTAACCATTGTTTTGCTTTTTCAACAGAACGAGTAAGAACAATCGGATAATCCTTCAATAACTCATAATCCTTACGAGCTTTTCCCACTTCTAAATCGAGAAGATTATGTACAAAAGAAGATAAATTTTCTGCTCTAAATGAACGCAAAGATACAGATAAATGCAATGACGGTTCATATATTATATGCTCATGAGCTTTAAGTAATTCTAATGATTTACCCGCAGCATATTCTTTATCGTGTAATTTATTTGAAATAAATACATGCCAATCTTTATAACTACGATTTAAAGACTCTATCCATTCACCTATTCCAGCTTCTCCAGTATTTATCTCTTGTCCACCTCCTACAAGGCAAACTACAACACCCCAATCTTTATGACGATCAAGACAAGATATTAAATATTCAGGTTCTGAATAAGGAAAATTTGAATATCCTTTTTTTCGAACCATAAAATTAGTTAATTGATTCTTTGTCCATGCTCTTTGAGCTTCATCAAATATTGCAACGTGATCTATTGGAATAAAAGATTTTTCTTTGTTTTTTTCGGAACGAAAATAATCTATATCTGCTACTATCTTATCATTTTCCACTTTTGTTCCTTCAAGACAAGTATCTCTATAATGATGTATTATCTGAATAAATGTTTTCACTTCTGAGCGAGCATCTCCTATTTTATATTTCTCACCTTTTTCTTTCTTTCTTTTCACCTTATCACGAGCAAGCGCCTCTGTCATAACACTAACCAAAGGCCCATTTCCCGATAAATATACAGCAATATTATCTTTATTAAACTGTTGAGTTGCAACATTAAGCCCTACAAGTGTTTTTCCTGCCCCCGGGACTCCTGTTACAAAACATATAGCTTTAAATTTTTCATTTTTAGCTCGGTCTATAATTCCTGAAATATAAGAACATGTTTTAGTTAAATTTTCTGCAGATGCATCTGTTCTTGAAATATTTTCAACTGAATGATTATTATATAAAGCACTCGCTGCTTCAATTATAGTTGGAGTAGGAGAATAACGACTAATTGACCATGAATAATCGTCTCTATAAATTTCGTTTGGACAAAATAATAAAACTTTATTTATTATATCTAACAAATTTTCTTCATTTGCTAATATTGGTAAAAAAACTTTATCATCATAAGGAGAAAACGTATTTACAACTGACAATGCACTTGTTGAAACTAAAATAGGAATTATATATCTATCATGACTTTCTTCATGAAAATTCTTTAAATCAAGAGCATAATCCCAAACTTGGTCTATATCTACTTTTAAATATTCTTTATTAAAAGCTTTAAATTCTAAAATAATTATTATCCCATTTATTAATAATACAACATCTATACGACGGCCTATTCTGGGAATAGTATATTCAAAATAAATACTTCCTTTATCTTTAAATATTAAAAGTATATTTTTTAATACTTCTATTTCTTTCTCCCATGCATCAATCTGCATTCCTTCAAGAGATGAATGCAAATGATGATGCTCATTTGTAAGCAAGCCTACTATTTCATTTGTACTTTGTACTAAAAAATCTTTTATTCTCTTACCGTAAAAATATCTATTCATATTAATCTTTATTATATTTCACAAAGATATTAAAATTCTTACTTAAGAATACACCTTTAAACAATAAAAAAGCAGAGGCGATAATTCAAAATTTGAACTATCGCCTCTGCTTTTATTTATAAGGGATATTTTACATCATTCCGCCCATGCCACCCATTTGTGGAGGCATTGCTGCTGGTGCTTCTTCCTTTTTATTTACTAGTACACACTCTGTTGTTAAGAACATTGCTGCAACTGACGCTGCATTCTCAAGCGCTACTCTCGATACTTTTGTTGGATCGATAATCCCTGCAGCATGCATATTTTCATAAACCCCTGTGCGTGCATTATAACCGAAGTCATCTTTGCCCTCACGAACTTTTTGAACTACTACTGAACCTTCGCCTCCTGCATTTGCAACAATCTGACGTAATGGCTCTTCAATAGCACGTTTGATAATATGTATACCTGTTGTTTCGTCTTCGTTATCGCCTTTCATGCCTTCTAGAGAATCTATAGCACGAATATATGCTACGCCTCCACCAGGAACAATACCCTCTTCAACAGCTGCACGTGTAGCTGCAAGAGCATCGTCGATACGATCTTTCTTCTCTTTCATCTCAACTTCTGAAGCTGCACCTACATAAAGTACGGCAACACCACCAGCAAGTTTTGCAAGACGTTCGCTAAGTTTTTCTTTATCGTAATCTGAAGTAGAATTTTCCATTAAGCTACGGATTTGACCAACACGGTCTTCAATAGCTTTTTTATCACCCATACCATCAACGATAGTTGTGTTTTCTTTATTTATAGAAACTTTCTCTGCACGACCAAGCATATCTAGTGTTGTACTTTCAAGTGTCAAACCTAAATCTTCACTTATTACTGTTGCACCAGTAAGAATAGCGATATCTTGAAGCATATCTTTACGACGATCACCAAAACCTGGAGCTTTAACAGCAGCAATTTTCAATGTACCTCGAAGTTTATTAACAACAAGAGTTGTTAAGGCCTCACCCTCGACATCTTCAGCAATAACCAATAGAGAACCTGCATTTTTAGCTATAGGCTCAAGAACTGGTAGCAAATCCTTCATTGAAGCTATTTTCTTATCTGTAATAAGAAGATATGGCTTATCAAGAACGGTTGTCATTTTTTCTGAATCTGTAACAAAATATGGAGATATAAAACCTCTATCAAACTGCATACCTTCAACTACATCAACGTAAGTATCTGTACCTTTGGCTTCTTCGACAGTTATAACACCTTCAGTTTTAACTTTCGCCATTGCCTCAGCAATAAGCTTACCTATATAATTATCGTTATTTGCAGATATTGTAGCAACTTGTTCTATCTTAGAAAAATCTTTACCTACTGTTTGGCTCTCTTTTTTAAGAGTTGCAACAACCTGAGCAACAGCTTTATCGATACCACGTTTCAAATCCATAGGATTTGCTCCAGCAGTAACATTTTTAAGACCTACGTTTATTATTGACTGAGCAAGAACTGTAGCTGTTGTTGTACCGTCACCTGCGTCATCATTAGTTTTTGAAGCAACCTCTTTTAACATTTGAGCTCCTGCATTAGCAAATATATCTTCAAGATCTATCTCTTTAGCAACAGTAACACCATCTTTAGTAACTTGTGGACTACCATATTGTTTATCGATAACTACATTACGGCCTTTAGGTCCAAGTGTTACTTTCACTGCATTAGCAAGAATATCGATACCTTCTTTAAGGCTCTCTCTTGCTTCAATATTAAATTTTATCTCTTTTGCCATGATTTTTAATTTTTAAACTATTATTTTAAAATTGCTAAAATATCGCTTTGACGCATAATAAGATATTCCTCATTTTCTACAGAAACCTCTGTACCAGAGTATTTTCCATAAAGAACATTATCACCAACTTTAACTTCCATAGCAATATCTTTTGTTCCTGCACCAACAGCAAGTACAACTCCTTCAAGAGGTTTTTCTTTATTTGTATCTGGGATAATCAATCCACCAGCAGTTTTATGTTCCAACGCTTTAGGCTCAACTACGACCCTATCAGCTAACGGTTGAATTTTCATAACTTTAAATTTTATATTATTATTTGTGTTTTTTCATACTTACAGAAGTAAGTATATCACGTTCTGTGCCAACCCCTATTTGGCATAATTAAGGTGACATTTTATCCTTTTAAACGTGACATTATGGCATTATAAGACAAAATGCAACTTTTTTCGAACAAAAAACGAAAAATATTTGGTAGTTTAAAAAAAAGAGCCTATATTTGCACCGTAAAAAAGACAGAATAACGTCATAATAACTACAGCGGTGCCATAGCTCAGTTGGTAGAGCAAAGGACTGAAAATCCTTGTGTCCCTAGTTCGATTCTTGGTGGCACCACCGTAAAGAGTTGCAGAAATTTCTGCAACTCTTTTTTTATGCCTAATATTTAAAAAAAATAACCTCCTTTAAAAATATTATATTTTTAAAGGAGGTTATTAATTAGAGTAATAAAAAATTATAGTTTATATTTTATAACAAATTCACTCTCATCATTTGATGATAATCCATATAAATATTGTTCGTCTTCTGAAAGTGAGAAACTTGTGATTTCTGTATCAAGTATATATTTTTTAATAGGATTTCCTTTCCAATCATATTTTAACACATATACTCCCATACCTTTATTTTCTTCTTCAAATGTTTTATCTGAATATAGGAAATATATAGCTGTATCTGTACAACTACCATCTATAAATCCACGCTTACTACTTTTTACATTTTCTGCTCTATTCGCTGTAAACTCTGGACATTCAATACGAGTAATAGTAACTATTGGATATTGATAAAATTTACTAACTTCCATTTTTTGTTTTTGCGTATCCATTATTTCGAAACCTACTGCACCATAATAAAAAAGGACAGCTCTCTTTTTCTTTTTATTATATCTTATATTACCTTGATATGTTATAAACCAAACAGAATTTTCTTTTGGCAACGTAAATATAATCTCATCTTCCTTAGGGAACTCTCCAAAACTAACAAATTTATTAGTCTTTATGTTTTCCATACAAAAACGATTATCCAAACAATCCTTTGATGAATTCTCTCCTTGATAAATTACAGTACTATCATTTACTAACACTGTGTTCCTGCTAGGGCGTAAACTATATTTAACATTTTTCAAACATTTGTAATCTCCTTTTTCAATGTCATGAATATTAAACATTAAACACATTTTAGGTTCAGCATCTACATATAAAATACTATCATTATATTTATGCATATCAGAGAAATGTAAAATTTCACCTTCCCCTCTACCTTTATTTAGCCATTTTATAGTTTTCTTACTATTTATATTATACATAGATAAATATGTTTCATCAAAATTAGACGACAAAACGCACAACGAATCAAACATAATCATATTTCTTGACTCTGAATCTATATTTTGCAATACTATCTCTTCTGTTTTAAGATTTTTCGTCTCTTCGAAATCATCTAAACAATTATTTACCTTTTTTTCTGAGCAACTTGTAATCGCGAATATCAACAGAAATTGAATTTTTATAAAATTTTTCATCTTTTAAATTAAACTTTTTATATTTAATAATATCATTATTTATTGTAAGAATATCTTAATAAGTACAATTTTAACAATAAAAAAGAGATTTCCCAAAGATTATTTATTTTTTATAAAAAACGTATCACTTTTTAATTAAAATTCTTATCTTTATCATTATTAATCAAATAAGATATTTATGGAAGCACAAATTATTACTATTAGTCGTGAATATGGAAGCGGAGGACGCATTATTGGAGAGTTAGTCGCTGAAAAACTCGGATACGCTTTTTATGACAAAGAGCTTGTTGATGAAATTTTTAAAAAAAGCGGATTTGCAAAAGAATTTATAGCCGAAGGAGGAGAATATGCCTTTTCGAAAAATAACTTTCTCTTTAACCTCGGAAACGCAAGACTTAGCGAATACGATTTTGGATATTCTATTTCCGACAGACTTTACACCATACAACAAAATATAATAAAAGATATAGCCAATAAAAAACCATGCGTAATAGTTGGGAGAAATGCCGACTACGTTTTAAAAGATAAAAAGAATTGCCTAAACGTTTTTATTCATTGCGATATCAAAACCAGAATAGATAGAGCTATTAATGATTATGGTGAAGAAACTAAGAAAATAGAGAAAAAACTTAGAGATAAAGATGAAAAAAGAAAAATATATTATAAAAATTATACCGACAGAATTTGGGGTATGAGTAAAAATTATAACCTTTGTTTAGATAGTGGGTATTATGGTATAGAAAGATGTGCAAATATTATTATTGAAAACATAAATAGACATTTTTAATACTAAAATTCATTTTTTTGTGAAAATTTATAACAATTATAAAAAATATTCACTTTAATATTAAAATAATATATTGCTTATAATCACAAATTATGACCATATATAGGCTGTTTACTGCATATATATTCTAAGTCACAAATTCAATTTTTAAAATATATGTATAGTTTATTTGTGTACTCTAATTATTTTTCATAAATTTGGAGCATTAAAGTGAAATTAAAAACTTATTTATACCTAACTTATGAAAAAAATATTCATGATAGCTATAGCATCTTTATGCATAGTATCAATCTCTTCTTGCAAAGAAGAATCAAAAGGATTAACAGGAACAACTGCAACAGTAACTAATGCAACTGAAGCTTATGTTTCTGCAAAAGAGCCAGCTCTTAACGGAAGCCTTTACGAAGCTCAAATCATTACTTCTGTTGAAGGTATTGAAATGGAAACTCAATCTATTGGAGATGTTTTGACAAACTCATCATCTACTACAGTTCAAGTTGAAGGTGCTGATAAATATTTAGTTTCTTTTAAACTAATTCCTGAATCAAGTACAAATTACGGTAACGAAGCAAACATTACTCTTTACACTGAAAGAGGTGATATTGTAGCTGACCAAAGTAATGGTATTACTATCTTTGGTTCTACTACTATCTATGACTCTAAAGAAGCTGCAACAAAAGGTGAAGGTATGACTATTTCATCGCTTCTTAACAAGATTAATGATTCTATAAAATAATCTTCTTAACAAGGTTCTAAAAAAAGCTATTTCAAAATATTTTGAAATAGCTTTTTTTTGCTTTTTAAAATCAATAATTAATTCTTTTTAATAATATGGAAATAAAATCACTTGCTAAAATAGAAAAAAGCACAATATATAAAGCTTTCAATCAAGCTTTTGAAGATTATGATGTTCATATAAACGAATTGGAGCTTCAAAAAATGCTAAGTAGACGAGGTTTTAATTCTGAATTATCTTTTGCCATATTTGAAAAAAATAAAATTATTGCTTTTACTCTTAATGGTATTGGAATTTTTAATGGTAAAAAAACAGCATACGACACAGGAACTGGAACTCTAAAAAAATATAGAGGTAAAGGTTTAGCAACAAAAATTTTCAACTACTCTATCCCTTATCTAAAAGAAAAAGAAGTAAAACAATATCTTCTAGAAGTTTTACAACATAACGAAAAGGCTGTTTCTATTTACAAAAAACTTGATTTTACAAAAAGTCGAGAATTTAACTATTTTATACAAAAAAATATAAATATTTCTATTGATATTACCAATCCAAATTTATTTAATATTAAGCATCTAAACAATAATGATTTAAAATTAGTACATAATTTTTGGGATTTTAATCCTTCATGGCAAAATAATTTTGAAGCTATTTATAAAAATCCAAAAGACTTTATCTTTTTGGGTGCATTTATTAATGATAAATTAAAAGGTTATATAATTTTTGAACCTTTATCTGGAGATATTAGCCAATTAGCTGTTGAGAAGCATCATAGGAGAAAAGGTATAGCATCTTTACTTATAAAAGAAGTATTAAAAATAAATGAAAATAAAGAAATAAAAATAATTAATGCTGAAACAACTTGCGATTCAATTACTAATTTTCTTAAATCTAAAAATATTCTTTTAACAGGAAAACAATTCGAAATGATTAAAATATTATAAAAAATATCTCAACATAAAATATGCATTAACTCCATTAAAAATGGGATTAATGCATATTTTTAATTTACTTTAGTTTAAACCTTTAACTAAAATCTATATCTAACACCTAGACAAAGTCCTTCAAAACCAAAATTAGTTTCTTCACCTATGAAAACCCCTGGTTTCCAATCTATAGATAATGAAAGAGGAATATTAAAAGCATACTCAAGCCCTATTTGACCAAGAATACTTCCTGCAAATTTTTTATCCCAAACACCAAGTCCCACACCTGCACCTGCATACCAACCTAATCCTTGTACAGAAGATATATCCCATACCCATTGATATATTCCTGATGCATTGATACTCTTACCCATCAAGCCCAAATCCACCTCTACTCTATTTGTAGAAGAGATAAATCGTTGATAAGAAATCTCAGCACCGTAACCTAAACGAAGACCAATTGCATTCTTTTCAGAATAAGACATTTGTGCAGAAACTGACGATGCAAACACAAACATTGCAATAAATAAAAAAATTAATTTTTTCATAATATTTAATTTTTAGTTTAACATACCTACTATTACACAAGTATCAAACACTAAACAAACTTATGTATATAATAATATCTCAAAAATTAAACCAAAATCACTTATTATCATATAAAGACTACTTCTTTCTCTCTTGTTTAATAGAATTACGATATTCTAATGGAGAAAGTCCATATTTTCTTTTAAATGCCGTAGAAAAATGAGAGTGATATTCATATCCTATACTATCTGCAACTTCTTGAATAGAATAAGAGCTATCTAACAAATACTTACAAGCTAATTCCATACGATAATCAAAAAGATATTCAAAAACAGTCTTACCAAATAACTCTTTAAATCCCGTTTTAAGCTTACATACATTTGTACCCATCATTAACGCCAATTGATGTAATGATGGTGGATTTTTATATTGTTCTTCAACAATATTTTTACCATAACAAAACATATCACTATCCTTTGCCGAATAACACGAACCACAATATATATTTTTTGTTTTACATACCATCAAAGATAATACTTCCAATATTTTTGAATCTAAAAACATAACAGCTGAATTACCATCAACTTTATAATCAAAAATATTATTCAAAACTCTTAATATCTCAGGACACAACATTATATTTTTAGAAAAAACTTTAAATGAATTATTTTTTCTAAAACAACTAACTATATTCTCAAATAACTCAGGATACCAACTTGCTATACGCTCCATATACTCTAGAGACAACCTAAAATCAATAGTCTTAACTAAATTATCTTTTTTAAAAGAATAATAATTTTTTATTCCATCTTTTATAGAGAACATATTCGCACTACCTGCCACCCAATTTTCTTCTTTAAAATAACTACTATTAATATTTCCACGCAAAATAGCACTAAATAAAATTATTTTACTGCATTCAAATTCAGAATACAATTCACAATCTTTATAACATTGAATATTAGATTCGGTTATACAAAAATTCTGAGACATCAACTCTCTTGTTGTTGATTTTCCATAGTCATTATCAAAAGATAATATATTTTCCTCTATTCCACTTCCCATTGAAAAATTATGAATAGAATATTCCTCTATTATCTCTTTTAAATCGTTTCTTAATAATTTAACTTTCATATTAAATACCTCATATTAAAATTTTACTCCTTTTCAGGTAAGCCGAAACAAGGCAAAACATATACTTTTGCACTATAATTTTAAACAAAAATACAATGATAAAAAATATTTATCAATCACTTAAAATAGGTATTTTTAAAGCTAAAAAATTCTATTTCTTAGTTTTATTAATCATAATTAGCTCCTTAAGCTACGCTCAACAAGCACCAATAAGCAACTCAACTATTTCAGGTATCATTACAAATAAAAAAACTAACAAACCTCTAATCGGAGCATATATATGTATAAATGGAAGCCAAAAAGGTGCAATAACTAATGAGAAAGGTGCATATTCTATAAAAACTTCCCCTGGTAAATATACTCTTGTTTTATCATATATAGGTTATAAAAAAGTAACAACAGATATAACCTTAGAAAAAGAATCTGTAACAAAAAATTTTAAAATGAAAGAGAATGCTTTTTCATTAAATGATGTTGTTATTAATGGAAAAAGGGAAAACGAAAAAATCATTAAAGAGATTAAGGAAAGCCCTATGGCTGTTTCTGTTATCAACGGAAAAAAAATGATGGGTAGATCTTCAGGAATTGGAGAAATCTTAAGCAGAGCATCTGGACTAACCATACGTAGAGAAGGAGGTTTAGGAGGAAAAAGTCGTGTTTCTGTTCATGGATTAGAAGGAAAAAGAGTTGCAATTTTTATTGATGGTTTCGCCCTAAACAGCCCAGACGGCTCTTTTGATATAAATGATTTACCTGTTGATGTTATAGAACGAATAGAAATTTATAAAGGAATCGTTCCCGCAGAATATGGAGGCGATGGCTTAGGTGGTGCTATAAATATTGTAACAAGAGAAGTGAATTGCGATATGATTAGTGCTATTGCAGAAATTGGATCATACGGAAACTTTAGATTTATAGGAAGTGGGAAAAAATTATTTGAAAAACCTGGTATACAGATGAGTTTAGCTTTTTTACATAACAGAGCAAATAATAATTACTCTATGGATTTAAGAGCCTTCGATCCAGATTATCCAATAGAACCATACTCCCATGTAATCAGAAATAATGATAAATATCACTCTTCTATTCTTAATGGCTCTTTAACATTTACTAAACTCTGGTTTGATAAAATTGAACTTGAATTTACTGGTTATGAAAACTATAAAGAGCTACAAGATATCTCTTTTGATTCTCGCTACTCACACAGTCATGGTACTAACTTAATGCCTAACATAAAGTTAGAAAAAGAAAATTTTTTTCTAAAAGGTCTTGATTTTAAAGCATCTATGGTTTATGCAATGGTAAATACACATTTAGTAGATACTGTAGGAAATTTCCATCAATGGACAGGAAAAATATCTCCAAGCCAAGGAGAAACGTTAGATCATATATTTAATCTATCAGATGATTGGACAAGAGAGTTAAGAGGTAAAATAAATCTTAAATACAAAATAAACGAAAATCATTATTTAAATCTAAATAATCAATTTGTTTTTTCTAAAAAAACTCCTAAAGATGATTATATAAAGGAATATATAGGCTTCGATCCAAGTGGTTTCCCAAGTAAAATGACAGGAAATATAACTGGATTTACTTACTCATTTTTTAGTAAAAACAAACGTTTTCAAAACACTTTAGCTCTAAAAACATACTATCTAAATTCTCAGGTATATCGTACAGAAGATAAGAAATACAAAGATACCTGCGTCAAAAAAACACCCGATCAAACAACGAATAACGATTTGTATTTTGGCTATAATGAAGGTTTTAGCTATAAGTTAATCAAAGGATTAAGAATAAAAACATCTTTTGAACATACTCTACGTCTTCCTGACCCTGAAGAACTATTTGGCGATGGTATTAATATTAAATCATCTACAAATCTAAAACCCGAAAAAAGTGACAATGTCAATTTAGGATTATTATTCGACAAGACAGATTTTTTAGGATTAACACGCGTACAAGCCGAAGTAAACGGGTTTTATATGAACACTTCTAATCTTATAAGGTTAGTTCCTGCAGATACACGTTTAGCATATTCTAATTTAGGAAAAACAAAAATTTATGGTGTCGATTTAGATTTAAAAATAGATATTACTCGAAATTGGTATGTCTATTTTAATGTTACCTTCCAATCTTTACGAGATAATTTAAAATGGAAAACTAAAGATAAGAAAGTGGAAAACCCAACTTATAAATTAGATATCCCCAACACTCCTTCATTTTATTATAATTATGGTTTAGAATATCACCGTAGCAATTGGCCTATAAAAGATGAACTTTCTCGAATATATGTAGACGCTTCATACGTAGGAGAATACTGTAACGCATGGAAATTAACTTCCCAAAAAAGCCAAAAAACAAAATGGACTATTCCTGCATATCATAATTATTCTATAGGGATACAACAATCATTTTTAAAAAACGAAATGTCTCTATGTCTTGCTGTTAATAATATTTTTAATGCGACAATTTATAACGATTATAAAATGCCTTTACCAGGAAGAACTTTCAGTATAAAACTTCGATATAACTGGTTTAGAGATAAATCGGAAAGAGGTGCTATGCAATTGTAAATAATAAAATTATAAATATAAAAACATGAAAACTAAAGAATTTCTATTAATGAGTTTAGCTACAATATCCATTTTTGTATCTGCTTGTGACAAAGACGACCCAAGTTCTGAAAAAAGAGAAAATACAACTACTTGTTTACATAGTGTTGTTATTGACGACCACTCTTACATTGATCTTTTCAAAGATTTAGATGTTGAAAAAACTACTACTTCAAATTCACTAATACACAGTAAATCTGGATACCTATATACATACAAAGATTATGTTTTTGTTTTAGAAGAATCTACAGATAAGTTATTTAAATATAAAAAAAACAAAAATACTCTTGAAAAATCTGGAAATACACTTATCCTTCCTGCAAAGTCTAAAACAAATTCAATAGTTTTTTATAACGATAATAAGGGGTATATTACAGCATCAGGAACAGGTAATATAATAGTTTTCAACCCTACAAACATGACTATTGAAAAAGAAATTGATTTGTCTAAATTTGCAATTGGTGAAAATGATAATAATCCCGAACCTATGGGTGCTATTATACGTGGTAACGAATTATACATCGCTCTATGGCAAACAAAATCTTTATTAAACCCTAATCCAGGCTCACACGTTTTAATTATAGATACGAAAACCGACAAACCAATAAAAATGGTTAGTGATAGCAGAGCAGGAATGGTTGGCTGTGACGGTCCAACAGGAGGACTTTTTATAGATGAAAAAGAAGATCTTTATTTCTATAGTACTGGTTGTTTTGGATATAGCGATGAGAATGATGGATTTCTACGTATAAAAAAAGGAGAAACAGATTTTGACAAATCTTATTTTTTCCCTATAAAAGGTCAATTTATTGAAGGTATTGCTGAAAATACTGCAAGCTTTTCCTATTACAAAGCATATGTAGAAAACGGTAAAGTCTATACTTTTCTTAATGTCCCAGCAAATGCAAGTAATCCACCAGACTATGTTAATGACAAATCTATGCAACCTTTTGAACTAGATGTATACAACAAAACATTCCATAAATTAGATCTACCACCTACAACGGGCTGGTCAGCATGCATAGGTATTTATGATGACTTTGTAGTTTTCGGAATGTCTGGAGAACAAGGAACTGGATATTATTTATATGATTATAAAACAAAAAAAGTAATAGGGAAAAAGATAAGTACTCAAGGTGCACCATTTTTCTTTAAAAAATTTTAATATTAAATTTACTTTAGAATCCGAAAAATTATAAATATTACACATAAGTAAAAAGATACAAGTCTATTTTAACGAAAATATTAAAATAGTAAAGATATTGAAAATTAGCACTATGATATTCAAATTACAAAAGAATATCATAGTGCTAATTACCTTAAAAAACATTGGTTACTACCTATAAA
The DNA here is from genome assembly GCA_015222165.1 of Bacteroidota bacterium. Lineage (GTDB taxonomy): Bacteria > Bacteroidota > Bacteroidia > Bacteroidales > Rikenellaceae > JADFUS01. The sequence continues at coordinate 17,100 of JADFUS010000045.1, read as the reverse complement.
AATAGCAATGAAAACTTATTCAACTTTCATAATCTTTTTCCAATTTATATGCTTTAAATATTATAATAAAAATAATTATAATCCTCTATATAGGCTTTTCTTAAACAAATTAATCACAACTAATGCTTGTTAAGTTAAATAATATCTCTACCTTTGTGTCTGATTTTAAAAAAAACACTATCAAAAAGTTATCTGAAAACTTAATTATACACACAAAATAATTGCTATAAACTATGAATTGGTTAGTGGATTTATTTATGGGGTCAGGGGTTGCCCACTCCATAATGCTATTGGCAGTAACAATAGCCGCAGGAATACAGCTGGGAAAGCTGAAAATTGCAAACATATCTTTAGGAATAACATGGATTCTATTTGTCGGAATAATTCTTAGCCATTTTGGAATGAGAATTGATGGTTCTGTTCTACATTTTGCTAAAGAACTAGGACTTATCTTATTTGTCTACTCTATTGGACTACAAGTTGGACCTGGATTTTTTGAATCTCTTAAAAAAGGAGGTCTAAGATTAAACTTACTCGCTACAATGGTTGTCGTGCTTGGTGTTTCAATAACTTACGCATTACATATTATAACAGGTACTGATTTAACAACAATGGTTGGTATTCTATCGGGTGCTGTAACAAACACTCCTGGTCTTGGTGCTGCACAACAAACTCTTAATGATATTGCTGGACAAAACGACCCAACAATTGCTATGGGATATGCTGTAGCTTACCCTTTAGGTGTTATTGGGATAATACTTTCAACTCTATCTCTAAAGAAAATTTGTCGTATAAATATGACTACAGAGGCTGAACAAGCCGCAAGAATAGAGCCTAAATCTATTGCGATAACAACAAATATTCTTATAGAGAATAAAAGTATTTCAGGACGTCATATTGAAGATATAAATTCTTTAACTGACAATAAATTTGTTATTTCAAGAATTCTTCACGCCGACGGAAAAGTAGAAATTGCTACAAATAAAAGCCATTTAAAAATTGGAGATACTGTTCGTGTTATAACTGAAAAAACAAACATTGATAGCATATCTCTTTTATTAGGTAAAGTATGTAATGTTGATAATAGTGCTTGGGAAACTATCGAACACGATCTTCTTTCTCGCAGAATTGTCGTTACAAAAACGAATATAAACGGTCATACTATTGGTAATCTTGACATTAGAGCTTTATATGGTGTAAATATCACACGTGTAACTCGTGCTGGCATTGAACTTGTTGCTTCACCAAATTTACATCTGCAACTTGGAGATAGACTTACTGCTGTAGGTAAAGAAGACGATATCAAAAAATTGGCTGATCTTTTAGGAAACTCTCTAAAACGTCTTGACCACCCAAACCTTATTCCTATATTCTTAGGTATCTTTATAGGTATCGTGGTTGGTTCAATACCTTTTATGTTCCCAGGGATTCCTCAACCAGTAAAACTTGGTCTTGCTGGAGGTCCTCTTATCATTGCTATTCTTATAAGTAGATTTGGACCTTACTATAAAATGGTAACATTCACCACTACTAGTGCAAATATGATGATACGTGAAATAGGAATATCACTTTTCCTTGCTGCAGTTGGTTTAGGAGCTGGCGAAGGTTTTGTAAATACTGTTTGCGGTGGTGGATATTGGTGGGTATTATACGGAATTGTAATAACTATTTTACCTATCCTTATAGTTGGTATATTTGCACGCTTACGTTACAAAATGAATTATTATACACTTATGGGATTACTTGCAGGTAGCACAACAGATCCACCTGCTCTTGCGTTTGCTAATAGTCAATCAAATAATGATATGGCATCTGTAGCTTATGCAACTGTATATCCATTAACAATGTTTTTACGAGTTCTTACCGCACAGTTATTGATTATTTTTAGCATTAGCTAAAAAGTTAAAATAAAACCAATACTAAAAAAATATGTTAGGAATCATTACCCCATCTGAAATTGTAAAAAGTACCGAAGCCGTAGCTGTAACGAAAGTAAATCTTTCAACAGTAAAAACCCTTGCATTGTCATTCTTAGCAGGAGTATATATAGCTATGGGAGGCACTTTTTCTATTCTTGTAGGATTTGGATTTCCAGGATTTTCAGAATTTAATCCTGCACTTACAAAACTACTTTGTGGAGCAATGTTCCCTATAGGACTAATGTTTGTAGTCTTTGCAGGAGCCGAGCTTTTTACAGGAAACAACGCTATGCTTATCCCCGCTTTACTAAAAAAGAAAATTAAAATAAAAGAAGTTCTAAGAAATTGGAGCTTAGTTTATTTAGGTAATTTTTTAGGAGCACTATTTTTCACCTATATATTTGTATATTATATAGGTCTTACAGACGCCGAACCTTGGCACAGCGCAATAATAAAATTGAGTGAAGCAAAAGTTTCTATGAGTTGGACAACAACTTTTATAAAAGGAATTGGAGCTAACTGGTTTGTTTGCCTTGCAATTTGGTTTGCCATGAGCAGTAAAAGCTCTTCTGGAAAAATATTTGGATTATGGTTTCCCGTTGCGTGTTTTGTAGTTTTAGGATATGAACACTGCATTGCAAATATGTTTTTCATTCCTCTAGGAATGTTTAACGGAGCAAATATAAGTATTAGCTCTCTATTTTTAGACAACTTAATTCCTGCAACTTTAGGAAATATTGTTGGAGGAGCTATGTTTGTAGGTGGTTTATATGGATTAATATATAAGAAAAAATAATTTACATATCTATCATCTCTAAAAAAGATGACGATACATCTAAATCAAAAAAATCATCAATTGTGGTAAAACTCAATTGATGATTTTTTATTTTATTTTATTTTTTTACGCTCTGGGAGTTGAATAATAATAATTGCAACAGATATTATCACTACACCTATAACTGTCGTAAAATTTGGATTTTCGCCCTCAACAATTATCCAGCTCAGAATAACGCCAAATACAGGGATTAAAAATTTAATGATATTTATCTCAGAAACGATAATTTGTGGACGACTAAGAAGGTAGTACCATATAGAAAAACCTAATGCTGGAATTCCAGCAAGCCATATCATTGCAAAATAGAAATCCATTGGAAGAGGTTTTATATTTGCAATTTCTTGTGGTTCTAAAAAAAGTGAAATAGCGGTTAACATTAGACCACCTAAAAAACAAGAAAACGTATTTAAAGCAACGTGATCAAGATGTTTTTTTCTTTTTACAACTATTATATTTGTCACACAACCTATTAAACAACTCGTAACGACACATAATACTCCTATATAAAAATCCGCTCCAGCATTTTCTATTTCAAGTCCTTTGCTAAAACTAAGATAAGCTACCCCCGAGAAACCGAGTACTATAGCTATAATTTTTCGTAAAGACATTCTATCTCTTCCCCCAATGAAAATATGGGCAAGAATAGCAACAAAAATAGGTCCTAGCCCTACCAATACAGCTCCAACCTCTGCAGGAATTCTTATAAGTCCTGTATAAAAGAAATAATATTGAAGAAAAGTTTGAAAAAAAGCAAAGAATAAAATATATCCTCCTTGACGTTTAAAATCTCGCCAATCTACTTTTCTTTTTATAAGAAAAGGGGCAAGAATAAGCCCAGCAAGAGTAAAACGGATTCCTGACAAAAAAATTGGTGGCAAATATTCAAATCCGACTTTTGCAGCAGGAAAAGCTGAAGCCCATACTATACAAGCTATCGTTGCCAAAATATTATAACGAAATTCGTTTCTCATATTATTCTTTATTCTAAAATAGGGTGACTTAAAATATATTTTAGCCACCCTATTTAAAAATTATTTAATTTGTTTTATTTTTTCTTTAAGGACTTAGCCCAAGTATCTCTAAGTGTTACAGTACGATTGAAAATCTGTTTATTTTCTGTACTATCTTTATCTACAACAAAATAACCTATACGTTCAAATTGAAAAGATTCTCCAATTTTAGCCTTCAAAAGAGAACTTTCTGCGTAACCTTTAACAATTGTCAAAGAGTCAGGATTAATATTGTCAACAAAAGTTTTTCCCTCTTCTGCTTCATCTGGATTTTCTTGAAGAAACAATCTATCGAACAAACGTACTTCAATTTCACCAGCTGTTTTAACATCTACCCAATGAATAATTCCTTTAACTTTTCGTCCATCAGAAGATTTTCCACCCATAGATTCTGGGTCATAAGAACATCTTAATTCTGTAATATTACCTTCTGAATCCTTAATAACTTCTTCACACTTAATAAGGTATGAATAACGAAGACGAACTTCTTTACCTGGAGAAAGACGGAAATATTTTTTTGTAGCCTCTTCTTTAAAATCATTACGGTCAATATAAACCTCTCTAGAAAAAGATATATCACGGTGACCAGCTTCTTCATCTTGAGGATTATTAATACATGAAATAATCTCTGTTTTATCTTCTGGGTAATTTGTTATTACCACTTTTATAGGATCAAGAACAGCCATACGACGTTGAGAACTATGATTTAAATCTTCACGAACACAAAATTCTAAAAGTCCTAAATCTATTATATTATCACGTTTTGCAACACCCACTTTTTCAGCAAAAGTACGAATTGAAGCAGGAGTATAACCTCTACGACGTAACCCACAAATTGTCGGCATACGTGGATCGTCCCAACCCATAACAAGATTTTCTTTAACAAGTTGCAAAAGTTTACGTTTACTCATCACTGTATTAGTAATGTTAAGACGTGCAAACTCAAATTGATGACTTGGATATATATTTAATTTCTCAATAAACCATTCATATAAAGCTCTGTGTACATCAAACTCTAATGTGCATATTGAGTGTGTTATATTTTCTATAGAATCTGATTCTCCGTGCGCATAATCATACATTGGGTATATACTCCATTTTTTACCCGTACGATGATGATCTGCATGAAGGATACGATAAAGCAATGGATCACGCATAAGCATGTTTGGGTGAGACATATCTATCTTTGCCCTAAGAACTTTTTCGCCATCTGCAAACTCTCCATTTTTCATACGCTCTAAAAGGTCGATATTTTCTTCAACCGAACGATTACGATATGGACTTTCAACTCCACTATTCATAACTGTTCCTCTACCTTTTCTTATCTCTTCTTGAGTTTGATCGTCAACATAAGCAAGATTTTTCTTGATAAGCTCGACCGCCCAATCATAAAGTTGCTGGAAATAATCTGATGTGTAGCACTCTTTGTTCCACTTGAAACCCAACCATTTGATGTCCTCCTTAATAGAATCGACATATTCTGTCTCTTCTTTAGCAGGATTTGTATCATCAAAACGCAAGTTACATGTGCCATTATATCTCTTTGCAAGTCCAAAATTAAGACATATAGACTTTGCATGACCAATATGGAGATAGCCATTTGGCTCTGGAGGAAAACGAGTATGAACCTCTTTCAGACCATTTTCAATGTCGTTTTCAATTATCTCCTCAAGGAAATTCAGAGATTTTACCGATTCTTCGGCAGTATTAGATATATTTTCAGCCATAAGTATATGATATTAAAATGCAAATATAATGATTATTTTCTGTACAATATATAAAAAAAGAACCAATACTCAAAAAAAGTATTGGTTCTAAATTTAAATGAAATATTTTATTAATATATTATTCAGAAACAACAACTTTAAAGTCCGCCATGTGAGCCAAAATAAAGCTCTCAGGAAGTACAAAATAACCATCATCAAAAGTAGCTGAATAATCACTTCCTGAAATTGAAGTTACACAAACTCGAACTATAAATTCAGAAACTCCATCAGGAACAGTAAAATTATTTGCGAAATTTCTAATATTTTCAGCTCCAACACCTACATTTTCAAGTTTTTTAGAAAATACTTCTTCATTTTCACCATCAAATTTTCCGTCTGCATTATAATCCGCGTACATAAATAACACTATCTTTTCTTTATGATATGTATCAATAGAAAAAGCACTAATATTTAATACCGCATCTTTACTTGCTAAAGTAAATTCTTTTATTTCTGACAAATCTAACCAATCTGAACAAGGATACTTAAATTCATAATTATCATCTCCAAAACCCATTTTAATAACAGCAAATTCATTATCATTAAAAATATAACTTTCTCTCAAACGAGGGGCTTGACGAGTTAGTGGAGGCCATAATAAATATTTTGTTGTTAATGTATAAATACCCTTTGAGCCTATTGTAGCTTCAGCACAAGAGAGTTGAATTTTAAAAGTTTTTCCAGCTCCTGCAGGAAGAACATTTAAATAAACATGTGAATTATCTGAGCCAATAGCTATTTTAAGAGGGAATTTTGTTATCCATTCATAATCTACTCCTTCGACTCCTCCAGTTATTTTACAATAAATATTATGTTCTTTTGTCGCAACATCACCTAATTTTTCTGCTGCAAAATATAAAGATGCTTCTTTCTTTTCAGTTCCAACATACATTAAACCTTTATCAGATTGAAAAATATAATTCATATCGTCTATATTAGGATTTAAAGATTCTCCCGAAATGTTTAAATCTAATGTTGAATCACTATTTATAATAACATCTTCTGAAGCAATAATAACTTTAACATTCTCATTATCTGTACTATATGGAAAAGAAGAAGCTTTAAAAGTAATAGTTCCTTTAGCTTCAAGAGTTCCAGAAATTATAGTAATAGATTTTGTATTAAGAGTAAAAAAATCATCTTTATCTGAAGTAGCCGTAATTGCAAAAACTGCATCTTTAGTTAAAGTTTCCGATATTTTAACTGAAAATTCAACTATCTTATCATCTTCACCCACTTTTATATCAGATGTTTCTATTGATATTGTTCCTATAGGAGCAGTACCAGTACCTTTAATATTAAGAAGCAACTTATTTGGATCTCCAAGAATTATATCACCAGCAGTAGTTGTTATTGATATTTTTGCTGTTCCTGTCATAAGTTCATTTGAAAATGATTTTTGAAAGAATTTAATAACTCCAATACCTTTTTTTTCTCCTTTTTTAACCGTTATAATTTTATCAACAATTTCATAATCACCTTCTTTACCTTCAACTAAAATATTAAATTTAACATCTGCAAGAGCTTCTTTATTCAAAGTTACGGTAATAGATTTTTCAAAATCTGTTTTTCCAACAACTACATCTGTTCCGTCTGTAGAAAGTGTTGCAGAAGTTGATGATACACCTTTAACATTCAATATTATTTCTAATGGGACTCCGATATTTGCACCATTTGAAGTTAAAACTAAATGTGAAACACCCGAAAACCCTACTTGAAATTTTGTTGCATCAAAAATAATATCAAAATCTACTTTAGAATTTCCTTTAGTTATAACTAATGGAAGCATTGAAAAAGTAATTCCTTTATCAATTGAATTTTTAGATCCATAAACAATTTTAAACTCTATAAGTTGTTGAGCTTGTTTATCAAGAACTACCCTAACAGGTACACGTACTTCTGAACCAGAAATAAATACTTCCTTTTTAGAAGTTATAATAGTAGCTGTCGATTTTTCAATTGGTTTTGGTTCTGGTATACTCTTTTTACTACAACCAGAAACTATCACCAACAACACTATTATCGACGTTAAATAGCTAGAAAAGTTTTTCATTTTATTTATATATTAGTTTATTTATTTAAATACAAATATAATCTTTTTTTAATGAATCATATATCCTCATGAAAAAATATTAACAATGTCCCATAAAAAGACTTAAAAACACACATAAAATAAATTACTAATCACCATAAATTATACTCTAATTTCATAAATTCAAAACTACATATTAATAAATAAAGAATTATTTTATAAAAAAAGAACCAATACTCAAAAAAAGTATTGGTTCTAAATTTAAATGAAATATTTTATTTATATATTATTCACTTACCACAACTTTAAAGTCTGCCATGTGAGCCATTGAAGTATTCCCTGGATTTACAAAATATCCATCTTTGAAATCTACTGAAAAATCTTCTTTTGAAGTATAAATAACACATATACGAACTATAAATTCGTTAACACCTTCTGGAACAGTGAAATTATTTGCATAATCTTTAACATTTTCAGCTCCAATACCAATACCTTCAAGTTTTTTAGATACTATTTTTTCATTTTCACCATCGAATTTACCATCAGCATTATAATCTGCGAACATATATAAAACCATTCTTTCTTGATAATATTTATCAATAGTAAAAGCATTTAAATTTAACACAGCTTCTTTACTTGTTAAAGTAAATGTTTTTGTTTCTGATAAATCTAACCAAGCATCTCTACTAAATGTAAATTCATATAGATCATCTCCAAATCCCATTTTTGGTACACAGAATCCATAATTATCATTAGCTGTACCTATTTTAATACGAGGAGCTTGACGAGTTACAGGAGGCCAAACAACATATTCTGTTGTTAATGTATAAACATTACTAGAACCAATAGTAGCTTCGTCACAGAAAAGTTCAACATTAAAAGTTTTATCTGCTCCCGCAGGAAGAATATTAAATTTTATATATGAATAATTATTTCCAGCTTCAATTTTAACTGGCAACTCACTTACCCATTCATAATCAATTCCTTCAACAGCACCTGTAATTTCTGGATAAATATTATGTTCTTTTGTAGCCTTAGGCTCTCTTCCTTCTGCTACAAAAAATAAAGAAGCTTCTGTTTTAACATCACCAACATAAATTGTTCCACTTGTAGTTTCAAAAATATATTTCATATCTTCTTTATCAGGATTAATTGTTTCTCCCGAAACTTTTAAATCTAATGTTGAAGCACTGTTAATAACTATAACATCTTCAGAAGCAATAACAACTTTTACATTTACTTTATCTGTATCATAAGGGAATGATGCAGTTTTAAAAGTAATTGTTCCTTTTGCTTCAAGAGCACCAGCAGAAATAGTAACAGACTCTGTATCTAAAGTAAAAGAATCATTTTTATCTGAAGTAGCTGTAATTGCAAAAACAGCATCTTTAGTTAAAACTTCTGAAACTTTAACACTAAATTCAACTACTTTATCTTCAGCTCCTACTTTAATAGTAGTTAATTCTGTAGAAATTGTACCCATAGGAGCAGTACCCATTCCTTTTATATTAAAAAGTAATTTATTTGGTTCTCCAAGAGTAATATCACCAGCTGTAGTTGTTATTGAAACTTTTGCAGTTCCAGTCATAAGCTCGATAGGAAAAGCTTTTTGTAAAAATTTAATGACACCTGTTCCTGTTGTTTCTCCTTTTTTAACTGTGATAGTATTATCAACAATTTCAAAATCACCTTCTTTACCCTCAACTGCAACGTCAAATTGAACGTCTGCACGAGCTTCTCCACTTAGAGTTACTGTAATAGTTTTTTCAGTATCAGTATCTCCAACTACAACGTCTGTACCATCTGTAGATAATATTGCAGAAGTTGGCTCAACACCTTTAACATTTAATATAATTTCAGATGGAGTTCCAATGATTGCTCCTTCTGATGTCAATTTTAAATTAGATACTCCCGAAAAACCTGCTGGAAAATTTTCAGCTGCAAAAACAATATCAAAAGTAACTTCTGAACTTCCTTCCTCAATAGAAATTGGAGAAACTGAAGTCCATGAACCTTTTTCTATTGTATTTTTAGCACCGTAAACAAGTCTAAAATCCACATATTGTTGCGCAGCTTTATCAAGAACAACTTTAACAGGAACACGTACTTCAGAACCAGAAATAAACACCTCTGTTGTTTCACATATTAAAGTAGCTGTTGATTTTTCTAAAGGTTTAGCCGAACAAGTCACTGCATAAACAGCATTTGCATCACCAGTTATCTCAACGTTAGGAGCAGAAATAGTTATTTTAATATTTTTAGCTGTTCCTCCAATTGGAAAAGCACTTCCTAAGAAAGTAATTTTACCAGTTGCAATTTTTGTTCCTTTAAGAATAGTAATAGTTTTTGCTTCAAGCGTAGCATCTGTTGCTACTGCATCTGTTGCAATAGTAATAGCAAGATCTTCAGTTACCGACTCATCTGATGTAACAGTAAATGAACGAGAAGTATCTTCTCCCGCCATTAATACACTATTACCCTCTGCAGTAAGTGCAATCTTAATTTCTTTTTTGATTGGTTCTGGAATTTCATTCTTACTACACCCAGAAAAAATAGTTAACAATGCTACTGACATTGTTAAATAATTAAAAAATTTCTTCATTTTATTTAATTTAGTTAAAAATATGTTTATTCACTTAATTACAAATATAATTATATTTAGTATAAAACAATCCTTTTGTAATAAATATTTTTATTTTTGCTATAAATATTCCTATAATATATACCTAAAATAGAAAAATTATTTATTACTAATAATTTTTAGATATGTTTTTTTTGTTAGCTTTATTTATTACTTTTGTACAGTTAAAATAATTAAGCATTATGATTGATAAAGAGCTTTTTGACATATCTAAATACAACTCTGAAAGAGTTTATGTCAAAGGAACCATTCACGATATAGAGGTAGGTATGCGTTGTGTAAACCTTGCCAACAATGATAAATTTTTAATGTATGACACTTGTGGTGCTTATGCAGAAAAAGATTATAAAATTGATGTCATCAGAGGTGTTCGCAAAACAAGACAACCATGGATTGATGCTCGTGAAAAAGAACAAGGAGGAGCAAAAACTCAACTTTGGTATGCTAGAAATGGCATTATTACTCCAGAAATGGAATATGTTGCTATACGTGAAAATCAAGGTATTACAGAAGGAGCTGATCTATTTACTCCTGAAATAGTAAGAAAAGAGATTGCAGAAGGTCGTGCAATAATTCCTTCAAATAAAAAACACCCTGAGAGTGAGCCAATGATTATTGGTAGAAAATTCTTAGTTAAAATAAATGCTAATATAGGTAATTCTGCTCTTGGTTCTTCAATTGAAGAAGAGGTAGAAAAATCTTTATGGTCTATAAAATGGGGAGCTGATACTGTAATGGATTTGTCAACTGGCAAAAACATTCATAAAACACGTGAAGCTATTCTTAGAAATACACCAGTGCCAATAGGAACTGTTCCTATGTATCAAGCATTAGAAAAAGCAAAAGGTAAAATAGAAAATCTTACTTGGGAAATGTTCTATGAAACTCTTGAAGAACAATGTGAACAAGGAGTTGACTATGTTACTGTACACGCTGGACTTTTAAGAGAACACGTCACTTTTGCAAGAAAACGTGTTACTGGTATTGTTTCAAGAGGAGGATCTATTCTTGCAAAATGGATGAGTCTTAATAATGAAGAAAACTTTATTTATACTCACTTCGAAGATATTTGCGGATTATTAAAAAAATATGATGTTGCATTTTCTCTTGGCGATGGTATGAGACCTGGTTGTCTTGCAGATGCAAATGACGAAGCTCAATTTGGTGAACTAGAAACTCTTGGTGAGCTTGCACAAATAGCATGGAAACATGATGTTCAAGTTATTATCGAAGGTCCTGGTCACGTTCCAATGGATAAGATAAAACTTAACATGGACAAACAAATAGAGTGTTGTAAAGAAGCACCATTCTACACTTTAGGACCTCTAGTTACAGATATTGGAGCAGGATATGATCACATCACTTCAGCAATAGGAGCTGCAATGATCGGTTGGTACGGAACTTCTATGTTATGTTATGTAACTTGTAAAGAGCATTTAAGCTTACCAAATAAAGATGACGTTAGAGAAGGAGTGGTTACTTTTAAACTTGCAGCACACGCAGCAGACATAGCAAAAGGACACCCTGCATCAAAATTCAGAGATTTAAAAATGAGTGAAGCAAGATTTGCCTTTAACTGGAGAGATCAATTCAACTTATCTTTAGACCCTGAAAAATCAGCTGAATATCATAGAGAACTTATGAGTGGTGAAGATTCTGATTTCTGTGCAATGTGTGGACCAAGTTTTTGTGCTATGAAAATCACAAAATCAATAAAATAAAAATATAACAACATAAAAAAAATGGACTTTATAGAAGAATTGAAATGGAGAGGCATGATTCAAGATATGATGCCTGGTATTGACGAACTCTTAAAAAAAGAGATGGTTACTGCTTATGTTGGTATTGATCCAACAGCTGACTCTCTACATATTGGTCACTTGGTAGGTCTTATGATTATGAAACATTTCCAACGTTGTGGTCATAAACCAATCATTTTATTAGGAGGAGCAACTGGTATGATCGGTGATCCTTCAGGAAAATCTAATGAGAGAAACCTTCTTGACGAAAAAACATTAAGACACAATCAAGAATATATTCAAAAACAAATTTCTAAACTCATAGATTTCAATAGCGACAAAAACAATAATGCAGAGCTTGTAAACAACTATGACTGGATGAAAGAGCAATCTTTCTTAGGATTTATACGTGATATTGGTAAATACATCACTGTAAATTATATGATGGCTAAAGATTCTGTAAAAAAACGTTTTAGTGGCGAAGGCGAGGGAATGTCTTTCACAGAATTCACTTATCAACTTGTTCAAGGTTTTGATTTTCTTCATTTATACGAAGCTAAAGGTTGCAAATTGCAAATGGGAGGCTCTGATCAGTGGGGTAACATAACTACTGGAACGGAACTTATACGTCGTAAAATTGGCTCTACTGCAGAAGCATATGCTATCACTTGTCCATTGATAAAAAAAGCTGACGGTACAAAATTCGGAAAAACTGAAAGTGGAAATATATGGCTTGATTCTCGCTATACTTCTCCATATAAATTTTACCAATTCTGGCTTAACACAAGCGACGAAGATGCTGAAAAATATATACGTATTTTTACTATTTTAGATAAAGAAGAAGTTGAAACTCTTATTGAAGAACACAGAGAGTCTCCTCATAAAAGAGCACTACAAAGTCGCTTAGCAAAAGAGGTTACTTGCATGGTTCACTCTGAAGAAGAGTATAATAAAGCTGTTGAAGCCTCTAAGATTCTATTTGGTAAAAGTAGCATCGAAACACTGAAAAGCCTAGACGAAGAGACACTACTTCAAATTTTTGAAGGTGTTCCTCAATTTAATATAGATATGACAGATGTAACTTCTGAAAGTATCGGTTTTATAGATATGTTTGCTGAAAAATGTAATATATTTGCATCTAAAGGAGAACTTCGAAGACTTATTAAAGGCGGAGGAGTAGCTATGAATAGTCAAAAAATTGAAGATGGTGATATGAAAATAACACCTAAAAATCTAATTTCTGACAAATACATTATAATTCAAAAGGGCAAGAAAAACTATTTTCTCGTTATTATCAAATAGATTTAACCATATAAGAACAAAAAAGGTGGAAATTGTAATATTTTCACCTTTTTTTATTGTAAATAAAAAAAAATCATTATCTTTGGACTATAACAAATAAAAAATCATAAATTTATTATGTCTGATTTTAAAAATTACAATGGAGGGGAGAGAGAAGACGAGGTCTTTTCAAAAAAAATTAAAGCAGGAAGAAGAACATATTTCTTTGATGTCAAAACAACAAAGAACGATGACTATTATCTTACTATAACAGAGAGCCGTAAAAAGCAGAATAAAGAAGGGGAATTTGTTTTCGAAAAATGTAAACTTTTTTTATATAAAGAAGATTTTATAAAATTTAATGATGGATTAAGTAGTGCTATAGATTTCATTAAAACTCAAAAACCTGGGTCTTATGAAATTAGTCATGATATCGAAGAACCAGAATTAAAATCTACTGTTGATATAGATTTCGATTCTTTATAATAAAAACTACTTCTTAGTTTATTAAAACTATAAACATCGCTACTATTACATTTTAATAGAAGCGATGTTTATAGTTTTTTTTGTTCTGAACTCTATAAAATATTATATTTGCACCTATAAAAAAAATAACATGAAAATATATTTAGGTGTAAGTGGAGGAATAGATAGCTTTGCTTCGGCGCTAATTCTTAAAGAAAAAGGGTATGAGGTAATTGGCGTACACCTTATCATGAACGGAGAATGCAAAGAAAACATACCTCTTCTTGAGAAAAAATTAGATATCCCAATAATAGTTTCAGATGTTAGTAACAGCTTCAAAAATGTAGTTATAAACAACTTTGTTAACACATATTTAGAGGGAGGAACACCATCTCCTTGCGTTGTTTGTAACAACCATATAAAGTGGCAATCATTGATTGAAGTAGCTGATAGAGAAGGTGGTGGAATGGTAGCCACAGGACACTATTGTAGAAAAATAATTATAGATGATTTTTTTTATATACAACAAGGTGTTGATAAAATCAAAGATCAATCATATTATCTATGGGGCTTAACTCAAAAGGTACTTTCACGTGCATATTTTCCTCTCGGAGGCATGACAAAAAAAGATGTTAGACTCTTTGTAAAAGAGAGAGGCTACGACGAAGAGATGAAACGCAAAGAGAGCATGGGAATTTGTTTTATGGAAGGAAAAACAGTTCAAGAATACCTTTCAAGCAGTTTAAATCTAAGTCATCTCAACGATGGAAATCTTGTTGACGAAGAAAATAATATCATTGGAAAACATTTAGGTTATCCTTTTTATACTTTAGCTCAAAAAAAACTTCTTCCTATTAAAGATGGAAGATGTGTTATAAAAATAGATAAAGATACAAATACTATTGTTGTAGGAAATAGAAATAAACTATATACCAAAGAGCTAACCATCTCTGATTTTTATTGTTGTAATACAAAAATAATATATAACAACCTTGAAGATATAAGAATTAAAGTTCGGGGAATAGGCGAAAATCCTGAAGGAAAATGTAATTTTTCGGAAATAAAAAATAATCGATTGAAAATTACTCTAGAATCTTACGCTTGGGCAGTAACAATCGGACAACCAATTGTATTATATTTCAAAGATATTGTTGTCGGTGGAGGGGTAATTTCATTATAATTGATATTTTTTTCGTTTTTTTTCGTTTAATAAGTAAAAAAAATTATCTTTGTAATTATGAAGCTAACAATAAACATCTTTATTCTTATTTGTTTTCTCTTTGTCATTAGTTGCTCTTTTGATAAAGACGAAGCCTCTTTTGCTCCAAGAGATGTATCATATAACGTTGATACCTCTATGGAAAATGTTGAACTTATTCTGAATTATTATACTGGAGAAGATTTAACAACAAAAGAAAACTTAGTAGACGTAAAGGTCATAAAATCTTTTCCTTGGAAAGAAAAATCTATTATTTCTCCTTTAGATGTAGTAAAAATTTCTGGCTATTTTCAATATAGCGAAAAGAATAGTGATAATATAAAAGATATAAACAGAATTGTAAATATCAATTTAGGAAATTGTTACCTAAATGTTAATGATACTATTAAAGATAAGTATTCTGAAAAAGGTTTTTCAAATGAAGACCTTATAAAAAATACTACCTTTAATTTTGAAATAGAACCTATTCCAGATGAAATACCTGAAGACTCACAAATCTAATTATGGATGGGTCATATATCCAAAACCTAATAAACAACAATTAAGCAATAACGCATTTGAGATGATGCGTGAAATGGCTTTAGCTAATGATTTAGAGATAGATATTCTCTTTCTTGAAGATATAACCATTTCTATAAACAATGGAATTTTAGATATTCTACATAAATTTAAAGAGGTTGAGAAGCCTCTTTTTGTCGTTATGAGATGTTATGACAGTAACTTATCAAGACAATTTGAATTGATGGGTATAAGGGTATATAATAGCCATAACTCTATGAATTTGTCGCAGGATAAGATAGCGACGCACCAAATTTTATGTAATAATAATATAGATACACCGCAAACATATTTTAACATAGATAATTTTCAAACAGCAAAAGAACTTCTTGGTGAAAGATTTATCATGAAAACTCTCAACGGAAGTAAAGGAGAAGGTGTTTTTTTAGTTGACAATGAAAAAGATTTTAATAAGCACGAAAATTGTTTAATTCAGGAGTATATAGAGTTTAGCTCAGGAAAAGATATTCGTGTTTGGGTAATTGGAAATAAAGCCATATCGGCAGTGGAAAGATATAATGATAACTCATATTTATCAAATTTCGCACAGGGTGGCTCGGCACGAAAAGTTGAAATAACGAAAGAAATTGAAGAAATTGCTGTAAAAAGCAGTTTAGCTTTAGGACTTGATATAAGCGGAGTAGATATTTTATACAAAAAAGACGGTGGTTTCTGTATTTGCGAAGTAAATGCAAATGCGGGATTTAGAACACTTTGGAACACAAATAAGAGGGTAAATTTACCTAATGAAATATTTAAGTGGGTCAAAACCACTTTTTTAAAAAAATTTTTATAATTTTGTAAGCATTATAAATAATAAGTTATGGGAAGAGCATTTGAATATAGAAAAGCAAGAAAAATGAAACGTTGGGGCAATATGTCTCGTACTTTTACTAAGATTGGTAAAGAAATATCTATCAGTGTAAAATCTACTGGTCCTGACCCCCAAAATAACACACACCTACGATTACTTCTTCAAAATGCTAAGGCAGCTAATATGCCTAAAGATACTGTAGAAAGAGCTATAAAAAAAGGTATTGGTAAGGAGATGGGCGATTACAAAGAGATTGTCTATGAAGGTTATGGTCCTTTTGGTATTGCTATATTAGTTGAAACAGCAACAGACAATTCAACTCGTACAGTAGCAAATGTAAGAAGTTATTTCAATAAAAATAATGGGTCTTTGGGGACAAGTGGTAGTGTAGAATTTTTATTCGAGCGTCATTGCATTTTCAAGGCAAGAGTTCGAGAAGAAGCTACAGTAGACATGGAAGAACTTGAATTTGAAGTAATTGACTATGGTGGAGATGAACTTTTTGAAGAAGATGGAGAGATAAATATCTATGGAGCTCCCGAAGCATATGGCAACATTCAAAAATTCCTTGAAGAGAAAGACGATGTTTTAGAAATTATAAGTGGTGAGTTCGATCGTACACCCGTTGAGACTAAAGAGCTTAACGAAGAACAAAGAACAGCCCTAGATAAACTTCTTAACAAACTTGAAGATGATGAAGACGTAACTAACGTATATCATAATATCAGAGAGTCTGAAGAAACAGAAGAAAACGAAGGAGAATAACTCCTCAACATATAAAAAAACCTGCTAAAATTAAATTTAGCAGGTTTTTTGTATTT
>JADFUS010000044.1 GCA_015222165.1 Bacteroidota bacterium | reverse complement strand
TATAATCGGTAACTACTTCGTTGTCCTTCAGTAAAAAAATACTCACATACATTACGTATGCTGCGTTTTTTTTTCTTCGTCCGCCTTGTATTTCCACGATTCTAAACAAAACCTTACTATCGTTAACATAACGATTTAAACAAAATGTTATTGTTGTTAATTATAACATTTTACTAACCACTTCGTCGAGTTTTAGAGAAAAAATAGTTACGTATATTCGTACGTTTCGTCTTTTTAAACCTATTCTAATAGAACATTTAAACTCGCTTCTATATCGCAAAGATACTGAAAAAATTAGCCATTAGCAAAAAAATGTGTATATTTGCTATACTTTAATTTTTTATACGATGATTATAACTCAAAATAAATGCCTTTTAGAATATAATACCTTTCGCTTGAATGTGTTCTCTTCGGAATTCGCTGAATATGAAACAGTTGACGAACTTAGAGAAGTTTTACGTTCGTCACATAGCAAAAAATGGTATTTGCTTTCGGGAGGAAGTAACACTCTTTTTAGTAGTGATTATGATGGTCTTATTTTACACCCTATTTCTAAAAATATTAGTGTAGAACGTGAAGATAGTGCTTTTGCTTGGGTAAGGGCAGATGCTGGGGTAAATTGGGACAATTTTGTAGATTTTACGATAAATAATAATTTTTATGGCTCGGAAAATCTTTCTATTATTCCTGGTTTAGTTGGTGCTTCGCCAGTCCAAAATATTGGTGCTTATGGTGTCGAGGCAAAAGATATTATCGATAGTGTCGAGGTCTATGTTCTTGATACGGACGAGGTGGTGACAATGTCTGCCGAAGAGTGTCATTTCGGTTACCGTGACAGCATATTTAAACACGAATTGTCAGGTCAAGTGATTGTTCTTAATGTGTTATATCGCCTTTCAAAAAGTTTTAAGCCTATATTAAAATATGGAAATTTATCTTCAGAATTAGGCGAAGAAGGTTCTTTCTCGGCTAAGGAGTTGAGGGATAAAATCATAGAGATACGTAATAGTAAATTGCCCGATTATACAAAAATAGGAAATGGAGGTAGCTTTTTCAAAAACCCTATAGTTTCTGTTGAGATAGCTGAAAAGCTAAAGGAGACATATCCTGATATTACTACTTATGCAGATGGTAAAGGGGTTAAGATTCCTGCTGGTTGGCTAATAGATAAGGCAGGTTGGAAAGGTTACAGAGACGGTGATGCAGGTGTTTATGAGCATCAAGCCTTGGTCTTAGTAAATCATGGTGAGGCGAAACCTAAAGATATTATTATGCTTGCAAATAGTATAATTGGTGATGTAAAAGAAAAATTTGGGATTTTAATTTCCCCAGAGATAAATATATTGTAAATGTATAGAACTTTTAAAAAATATATCCAAGATAAAAAGTTATGTTTGCCTACAGAGAAAATCTTGTTGGCAGTGAGTGGGGGTGTAGATTCTATGGTTATGTTTGCTCTTTTTAGAGAGGCGGGCTATAATATAGGAGTGGCACATTGTAATTTTTCTCTTCGTGGAGAGGAGTCAGATACCGAAACTGAGCTTGTGAAAAAAGTGTGTAAAGATAATAACGTGCCTATTCATTATATCCGTTTTGACACTTATGCTGTTATGCAAGAGAGAGGAATTTCTTTGGAAATGGCGGCACGAGATTTGCGATATTCGTGGTTTGAGGAGTGTTGTGAAAAACATGGATATACAAAAATTGGTATAGCTCATAACCTTAATGATTCGGTAGAAACTTTTTTTATAAATAGTGTTCGTGGCACTGGAATTAGAGGTTTATCGGGAATTTCTATTGTTAGAGATAAGATTATTCGTCCTTTAAGTTCGTTTTCTAGAAAAGAAATAGAGGCTTATGCTCAAGAAAAAAGTATCTCTTATTTAAATGATTCATCAAATAGTACTATTGTCTTTTTGAGGAATAAATTTCGTCATATTATTTTGCCTCAGATAGAGGGTTTTTCTAAGAATTATCTGAAAACTATGGGTAAAAATATGGAGCGTATTTCCCAATCGGTAGATTTTATAGATAGTGCTATAGAGAATATAAGGCAGAAAGTAACTATTGAGAAAAAAGAGTATTCAGAAATTTTACTTAATAGAATACAGCAAAAAAACTTCGCTTTTATACTTCATGAGTTATTGAGTAAATATTCGTTTAATTCGAGCGTCATAGAAGAAATATCTTTTGCTTATTCTAAAAAAGAGAGCTCTTTATGGTTTATAAGTGCTTGTTATACTGGTTATTTAGATGGCGAAAAATTGTTGTTGAAAGAAAAAAATAAATCTGAAATAAAGTTTTTAACGGCTGAAAATTTAGGTTCTTCTTCTTCTTTTAGTTTTGAAATAGATGTTTTAGAGCGTTCTGAGATAAAGGATTTGAAGGTTTCAAAAAATGTCGCACTTTTAGATTTTAATAAAATATCTTTTCCTTTAAAATTCCGTCACTGGAAAGATGGTGATACTTTTGTCCCTTTTGGAATGAAAGGAAGGAAGAAAATAGGGGATTATATGACAGATGCGAAGGTCAATGTTTTTCAACGTTCTGGTCGTATGGTTTTGGAGTGTAAGATAGGTGAAAAACAGGAAATAATATGGCTTTCTGGAGAGAGAATAAGCGATTTAACCCGTGTAGATGCGGAAACAACGCAAATTCTTAAGATATCTATGTTATAAAATATTTGTTAATATTTATAATATTATTATCTTTGCCCAAGTAGAAGTTTGAGTAGCAAGAGCATTTTTTTGTGCCGAGAGGTGCTGTGGGTGTAAATTATACTTGTCTGCTTTATTTTGCACAACCAACAAATATTCTTTATAAAAAGTTAATGATAAAAATTCTTGTATTATGCACAGGAAATAGTTGTCGTAGTCAAATGGCACGTGCATTTTTAAAATCATTTGATAGTGGGCTGATGGTTCGTTCGGCAGGTATATCTGCAATAGGTACTGTGAACGAAGGAGCTATAAAAGCTATGGCAGAGGTAGGTATTGACATTAGTGATCAAATGTCAGATCCAGTAGATGTCTATCTTGGAACAGAGTGGGACTATGTGATTACGGTTTGTGGGGAGGCTGCAGAAAGTTGTCCAGAATTCGTAGGAACAGTAAAAAACAGAGTTCATATTGGTTTTGACGACCCTTCGACGCTTGTTGGTGATAAGGATTATATCGTTAGTGAATATCGTAGAGTTCGAGATAAAATAAAAGAACAGTTATATGATTTCTATAGTAGTGAAATAATGACTCAGTAAATTAAAAAATATAAAAGAAGCGAAGATATTATTCTTCGCTTCTTTTTTGTATTATAGTTTTGTTATTATAGCGTCTTTTTTGTCGATGTAATTTACAAATTTAAATTGAGGCATACCTAAAGCCATTACAGCGTGAATTTCGGTTTTTATACCTAATATTTTGTTTAGGCGATTTTGCTTGTCTTGTTTTATTGCTGAGCAAACAAATCCACCATAAAATTGGCTTACACCAAGGCATTCAGCCATTAACGATGCGTTTTGATATGCTAAATTACAATCTTGACAACCGAATTTAGTAACTTTCGAAGCATGAATAATAATCACTGCTTTCGCACCTCTTAATATCATATCGTTTCCTTTCGCATTCTCTCTTTTCATTTTTTTGAAAACAGGGATATATCTATAAAGACTTTTAGCAAAAGGTTTTACAAAAATTTTACCCCATAAAGAGTCTAAGGCTTTTATTAATGGAGCAAAGACACTTAAAGTGTAATCACTAATTAATTTTATTTTTTCAGGATCAGTGACAAGCGTGAAACGCACTTGTTGTAAATTACTCGCTGTAGGAGCTCTGTGTCCTGCTTCGATAATAGTATCTAAAAATTCTTGAGGTACTTCTTTATCAGAGAAAGCACGATTTGAGCGACGAGCTTTACATAGCATCATCATCTGCTCGGCAGTAGGAATTTGAGAAAAGTCTATTTTATGGACTTTCTCAGCTGGGAAACTTGAGTGGGTGATAGAATTTGTTGGGCAAACTCCTACACAATGTCCGCAAACTATGCAGTTTTTTATGCGTCTTGCTACAACAACTGCTTTTTTATCTTCCGTAAATTCAAAAATTTCTGAAGGACATATTTTTATACATCTTCCGCAGTTTATGCAACTGTCATGATTGATAGCTATTTCCATATTAAAAAATATTATTTTTGTCTATAGTTATGTTGTCAGTTAATTCTATCATAGCGTTTATAAGTATGATATGTTGGTACTCTTTTATCTCTTCTGAGCGAATATCTTTTTCAGTGATTATCCCTTCTTTAAGTAAAAATGCACGTTTTGTGCCACAAAGAAGTGGGGTAGAGGGAGTGAAAAGTCCCTTTTCATTTTTGAAAATTATATTACAGTAGCTGGTGTCTGTTACAAATCCATCTTTTACTATAATTATATCATCGCACGTCTCTTTTTTTTCAAGCAAGGAGTTAAGTGAAGAACGGTTTTCATATTTTTTGGAGTAATCTATATCGTTGTTTTCAACAATTTTAAGAGTTCTTATTTTTTTTATAGTGTAAGGTGAAAAGCTAATCTCTTTTATGCCGTTAATATCATAAACAACCCTATATTTTACAACTCCTTTTTTATGCTCTTCGGGAATATCTGGTGTGAGATTAATTGTTTTACCTATAGTATTTATTACTCTTTTATTGTGAAATTCTAAATTTCTCACAATCCCATTTTCTATTTTTATAGTTTCAATATACATCTCATTATTTATTAAATGGAAGATATGCTTTTTCTATGACCTCTTCATACTCTTTTGTGGGGTCACTATTTATTGTTACACCTCCGCCACTGCGAAAAAAAAGTTTGTCTTTGTCATTCTCTATAAATCTTATCATTACTGCCGAATCTAAGGTTTCGCCGTCAAAATATCCAAAAACTCCAGTATAATAGCCTCTTTTTTGTTGTTCAGCGTTTCTTATAATGTTTAAAGATGATTCTTTGGGAGCTCCAGAAATCGATCCAGCAGGGAGAAGTTCGTAAATTAAATCGCCAATTTTCTCGTTCCATTGAGGGTCTAGTTTTCCGCAAATTTTTGAGCTTACCTGTAAAATATCACCTTTAGAAGTTTTAAGTCTGTCAATATATCTCAGCTTTTCAACGTCTATATTTGTCGATATTCTACTTAAATCATTACGTATAAAATCGACTATAGTATAGTGTTCTGCACTTTCTTTATAATCGTTAAGGATAATATTTTCGGCATTATCAATATCTCCGTCAATTGTCCCTTTCATAGGGTATGAAGATACTATATTTTTTTCTATTTTAATAAATATTTCTGGAGAAAAGCAAACTAATTTATTTGGTATAAGTAAATTGTATGGGGCATTGCTTTTTGAAAATATCTCTTCAAAAGAAAAATCTGTCTCTATAGGTGTTTTTATTGTTAAATTTAGAAGAAAGCTATTTCCTTTTTTTTGTTCTTCTAAAATATATGCTATTTTTTTGTTGTAAGCCTCTTTAGAAATAGGTATGCTTCGGAAAAAAGAGCCTTTGTCGTTGGTTTTAAGTTTCTTATAGTTTCCTTTGTTGCCTATTCTCCAAAATATTGTTTCTTGATTTAGAGGGTCTTCAATAAAAAAACCTTTTTCTAATTCATAATCAAAGCCAAATAAGAAGGGGCTTTTTTTTGCTCCAGCAATATTCATTTTCGATTTTACACATTCTGCTTTTATCATAAGACAAAAGTAATTACTTTTGCAACATGAGAAAAATTTTAGTGATAGATAATCACGATTCTTTTGTATATAATCTTGTTGAGTTGCTTAGAGCGAATGAAAATTGCACTTTTGACGTCGTTCTTAGTGATGATATAGATTTAGACCTCGCCGAGAAATACGATATGTTTCTCCTTTCTCCAGGGGCTGGTTTGCCTTTTCAAAGACCTTTAATGATGAAATTGATAGAGAGATACGCTTCTTCTCGTTCAATATTAGGTGTTTGTCTAGGATTTCAGGCTCTTGCTGAGGCTTTCGGTGGCGAACTGGTACAATTGCCCTATCCGAAACATGGACACACAAGCACTCTTAATATATTAGATGGCAGAGATATTTTGTATAAAGGGTTGCCAAATAATTTTAATGTAGGGCGTTATCATTCATGGGTAGTGAATCCGCAAATATTGCCGAAAGATTTTTATATAAGTTCAGAAGATGAAGATGGAAATATAATGTCAATGGCACATAAAACTTTACCTTTATATGGAGTGCAATTTCACCCCGAATCCATTATTTCTCAACATGGTCAGCAAATTATTAATAATTGGATAGCTGGTTGATTTTATTGAAGGAAAAATGAGATTAAGGAGGTGAATAAACCCATAAGACCTATGGAAAGTCCGCCTAGAGCGCCTTCTAAAGCTCCATATTCTAAGGCTCTTGCTGTTCCGAGTCCGTGTGCAGATGTGCCAAGAGCTATTCCTCTTGCAAAAGGTGATTTTATATTGAATATTTGAAAAATAGTATGTCCTACGACAGCTCCAAGAATTCCAGAAAATACTACAATTACGGCTGTTAAAGATGTTATACCTCCCAGATTTTTGCTTATTTCTATAGCTAGAGGGGTAGTTATGGATTTAGAAACCATAGACATAGTTATTATCCCTTTTGTGTTAAGAAGGTAGGCTATTATCAAAACACTTCCTATTCCTATCGAGCTTCCAATGATGTTTGCAAGAAGAATTGTTGTAGTGTTCTTTTTAAGAAATTCTATGTTTTCATAAAGTAAATATCCAAAAGCTACCACCGAAACATCAAGAATAAATTTTAGTAATCTTGTATTTGAGCAGTATGTTGAATATTCAATGTTAAAAAGCGTTAGAAATCCAATGATGATAACTACAGAAGTTATTATTGGGTTTAGCAGTGGAAGTTTGAATTTGCTGTAAATCTTTTTTGCTATAATAAAAGATATACCTGTTAGAAGTATGAAAAAAGCCTCTAAAAGAATTAAGTATGCTGTGTTATTCATTTTTTTTAGCCTCTTTTTTTTCACGCCATTGAACAAAAAGTCCAGTAGAGGTCATAACCATTATCGTTGAAAATATTGCGATTATAGCTATATCCAAAATGCTTGAGCTTATATCTGTGAAGTTTATTAATGTTGCTCCGACGAGTGCAGGAACAAAAAAGACAATAAGATTATTAATAAGAAATTGAGCAACGGTTTTCACGTGTTCTTTTTTTATTAAACCCAAAGTCAGGGCGGTAAAAAGAATAATCATTCCTATTACAGAGCCAGAAAGTAGCCCATGTGTGTAATTGCTTAGTAGTTTCCCAAAATAATAGCAGAACAATATTATTGTAGAGCCTCTTAAAATGTCGAAGATACTAATGACAATTTGTTTTAAATTTCTCAAAATTTTAAGTCGGTTGGTTCGTTCTCCGCAAAGGTAATTATTAATTTTTTAATAATAGTTATTTATTGTGAAGTTCTTCAAGATAGCTCGCTGTAATTATACCAGAAGGTAGAGCTATAATGGCTACTCCGAATAGTGCTGAAATCATACTTATTGTACGTCCTAAATATGTCATAGGATATGTATCTCCATAGCCTACAGTTGTTAACGTTGTTGTTGCCCAATATACAGCATCGAAAAAAGAGTTGAAATGGCTTTCGGCATTAAACATAATTAGTGCTGTTGTTAGAATGTATGCTATTGCAATAACCAATACAGATAGTAGTATGTATTTCTCTTTTTTTAGTACGTTTAAAAGCATTAAAATGTGACTTGAATATCTTACAAAACGAAGAATACGAACAATCTTTAATAATCTTGTTACTTTTAATAATTTAAATGATTTATTTATAATATTTAATCCAGGAAGAATAGAAAGCATATCTATTATAGCTGATATTGTGAAAGGATATAGAAAAAAAGATTTTAGCCCTTTTTTTAATTTAAAATCTGCGGTTGTCCATCTTAATATATAATCTATAATGAAAATTACTACGGTTGTTGTTTCTATAAATGAAAATATAGGGTAAGTTTTTCTGAACATTAAAGGAATAAGACTAACAGCAATAGAAATAAGCATCATAACATCGTATGAAATACTTCTAAAATTGTTTCTTTCGTCTTTTTCTACTATATTATATATTGTTTTTCTCATAATTTTATTGTCTTTTGTAAAGATAAAGAATTTTTTTAAAAAAGGTTCGGTTTTGTTGGTATATTTAAAATAAAGAATTAAATTTGTGTCGGTCAATTGATTATGAGAAAAAAAATACTACATACCAACAGTTTATATGCTTTAATTTTAAGGTTATTATTGCTATTTGTTATTTATGCAATAGTAAGAGTAGTTTTCTATGCCTATAATTCTGAAGAAATAGGAACTTTATATCTTTCAGATATTTGGGGAGTGATAAAAGGGTCTTATATTTTCGATTCTGCATCGATATTCTATATAAATATTCCTTTTATAGCGTTATCTTTACTTCCATATCGTCGAAGAGTCTCTATTGCTTATCAGAAATTTTTAGCACGCCTATTTATTATTATTAATGTTTTGGGTTTGTTTTTAAATATAAGTGATATATTTTATTTCGAATTTAGACAAGGACGTTTAACATCTAATGACTTAGCTTATTTCGGAGAAGATAATGCTTTATCTTTGGGCTTTGGTTTTATGTTAGACTACTGGTGGGGAGTGTTGTTTCTTATAATTCTTTCAATCCTTTTATATAAGATTTGTTTTAAGAAAATTGTTGTAGAAAGAAATTATCGAATAACACATAATAATACACTATATTATATATCTCAAACGGTATTTTTATTGCTTTTTGTTTTTTATGGTGTTTTTGCAATAAGAGGTCATAGCATATCCGCAGCTCGTTTCCCATTGTTAATGTCTGATGCTGGTCAATATGTTCGTCCAAAATTATCGTCGCTTATTCAAAGTAATCCGTTCTCTATTATCCGTACTCTCGGTAATAAAGTAGAGGTTGTTAATTATATGCCTGAAGAAGAGGCTAATAGTATCGTTCCAGAGAAAAAAAATGCTACAAATATTACTGTGGATATAGATTCTTTATCTAAACCTAATATCGTCGTATTGATATTAGAGAGTTTTGCTAATGCTCATATAAAATCTCTCTCAGATGTATTTCCTGCTGATAGAGAAAGTTATACTCCTTTTTTAGATAGTCTTATTGGTGAAAGTTATGTTTTTGATAATGCTTATAAAAGCGGACTGAGAAGTATTGATGCTCTTCCTTCTATTTTGGGATCGATACCTTCGTTTAAAAATAATCTTCTTCGTTATGGTGAGTCTCAAGCAAAATATGAAGCATTGCCAACTATTTTATCAAGAATGGGCTATTCAACAGTGTTTTATCATGGAGGGACTCGTTCGGCTATGGGCTTTGTATCTTTTGCAACAATGGCTGGAGTTAAGAAATTTGTATCTATGGAAGATTACGAAGAGAAATATGGTACAGATGATTTCGACGGTAAATGGGGAATATTTGACCATAAATTTTTGCCTTACATGGAGAGTGAAATGAATCATTTGAAAGAGCCATTTTTAGCAACGGCTTTTACATTGTCATCGCATCAACCATATAAAATACCTAAAGAATTAGCTGGGAAATTTAAAGAAGGAACATTAGAAATACATAGAAGTATATCATATAGTGATTGGGCATTAAAGAACTTTTTTGAGTCTGCAAGTAAAGAAAAATGGTTTGATAATACACTTTTTATAATTACTGGCGATCATGGTTCAGGTGCTGATAATCCTAAATATCTTGAAATGCCATATTGCAATCAAGTGCCTATAATATTTTATATGCCGTCAAAAAAAATTGAGGGAAGAAATCATAAAGCTGTGCAACATATAGACATTATGCCTACTGTGCTTTCGTTGTTGAAATATGATAAGCCTTTCTTTGCTTTTGGTGAAAATATGCTTGATAGTACTTCGCATATATCTCCTATAGTCCATTATAATAATAATGTTTATAACGTTATTACTGACTCTATAATTTATCTTTTTAATGAGAAAAATATAGTTTCAGCATATAATTATAAAAATGATTTTATTGATAAAAAAGATGTTGTAGGGGATAGAGAAAACCAAGAAAAAATAGTTAAATCTTATCTGCAACAATATTTTTCTTCTCTGGAAAAAAGAAATTTCACTTTACAAAAAAAGAAATAACATCCAATGTATATAATTTCTGAAGATAAGTGTCCTCAAAATCACAGATGCCCATTAGTTAATGGTTGTCCCGTAGATGCTATAAGTCAAGAGGGTTTTTCTTTACCCAAAATAGATAACGATAAATGTATAAAGTGTGGCAAGTGTTATACAGCTTGTGCTCTTGGTGCAGTAGAAATTATTGATGAACCTCTGAAATTCTAATCCTAAATTGTTGTAAAGTTAGATATGAATGTGTGTATTCCGTTGAATACCATTTGTGAGCCTATGGCCGCAACAATAAGACCTGTAATTCTTATCATGGGCATCATTATATTCTTTTTAACGAGTATTTCGCCTATTCTATGTGCATTTAACATAATTAGGTAGTTCACTAAAATAGCCAAAGTCATAGCTAGAAAAGTAGTAAGTTGTCCGTAAATTGAGGGCATGGTTACAACGGCTGTTATAGTTGCTGGACCTGCAATCATAGGTACAGCTATTGGAACAGCTATAATATCTTCAACGCTTGTGTCTTTGTCTATAGTAAGAAATGCTCCTTTTTGAAGTCCCATAAATCCATTATAAAAAAGTACGACTCCACAAGTTACTTGAAAGGCATATATCTCAAGATTAAATATATAGTTAAGAATGAATATACCTAAGAATAAAAAAAGTATAAGAATTCCTAAAGCCGTTATTGTTGATTTGGTAACGATTTTTTTTAGTTCTGAGGGGGTATAGTTTTCTTGAAGAGAAAATACCACAAAGAGTTTTTGAATTGGGTTTACTAAGGCTAAAAAAGCCAAGAAAGCACTTAAAAAAATTTTTATTTCCATTTGAGTTTATTATTAACTCGTAAATGTAGTCATTATTTTTGAGTATAAATAATAAAAAAAAACAAACCGTCAAATATAATATTTGACGGTTTGAAGATATGTATATTTGATTTTATAATTATTCAACAGGTGCAGAAGATTCTAATACAGATAATTGTATGTAATTTGAAGAGATATCTGTTTTACCATTTGTTATAGATAATATAGAACTTGCATTTGCATTTCCATTAGCAAATTCATCACTTAAATTAACACCATTTACTGTAAGAGAAATTTGTCCAGCAATAGATGTATTTAAGTTACTTATTTCTAATGTAACATCAGTATCACCTTTAGTAGGAATAGCTTCAGTATATATAGCTTTCATACTATATGATTCTATAGGTATTACTTTTATTAGTTCTGCAATAGAAGCTGGTTTTATTTCAAAAGTAAAGGTTGCAGTTTCAATAGAAATTTTGCTAGAAATTACTTTGCCTTCTTCATCTTTTTCTTCTAATGTTCTAGTTGCAAATCTTGCGATATGATCAGCATATGTAGGAACATAAGATACAGATTGAATTTGGTTAAGAATTTCTGTAATATTTTCTTCTGAATCTGTAACTCTTTTTGTAAGGTCTGTTATACTTGTTTCAATATCTTTAATTGAATCTTCTACTCTACTAACACGAACTACTAGAGAGTTAAGAGATGTGTTTGTTTTTGATATTTCACTATTTGTATATTGTTTTGCAGTTGTTAATGCAGTTGCGATGTCAGTTGTTATAGTACCATTATTAGTAGATATGGCATCAGTAATAGCTTTTTCGTATGCTGTAGTAATAGTACCAGTTAAGCCGTTTACAGTTGTTTGAAGCGCTTCTATCTCAGCTTTGTTTTTAAGAGTAACAGTAAAGTTATCTTTTAGAGTTTTTGTATTAGCATTGATTAATTCAGTGTTGTTAGCAATATCTTTGATGTTTTTTTCTATTTTAGCAAGAGTTGCTACAACATCAAGTTCTTCAATAGCTTCAATAGTTGCTTTGTTGGCTTCTATTAGTGCTTTGTTGTCTTCGATAAGTTTTGTATTTGCTTTTACAAGACCCTCGTTTTCTTTGATTTTTGCAGTGTTACTTTCAATACTACCATTGTTATTTGATGCATTGTTAGTATTATCTAAAATACTTTTAGCATTGTTAGTGATAGTTTGGCTATTTTTTGTGATAGCATCAGTATTTTCTTTAATCTTTTCAGAAAGATCAGTTCCTTCAATAGTTGTTACTCTTTCAGCTAATTCAGTAATAAGAGTTTTGTTAGCTGTGATGTTTTCTTGAAGTTGAGTTTGTGTT
The DNA here is from genome assembly GCA_015222165.1 of Bacteroidota bacterium. Classification (GTDB taxonomy): domain Bacteria; phylum Bacteroidota; class Bacteroidia; order Bacteroidales; family Rikenellaceae; genus JADFUS01. The sequence continues at coordinate 9,521 of JADFUS010000044.1, read as the reverse complement.
GAAGTTATCAACTTTGTAAGTTCGGTATTTTGTGAAGCAAGTTGACCTTCAAGGTCTTTTTTTAGGGCTTCAATTTTTGCATCAGTTGCAGTAATTGTTGAGTAAGTTGCTAATTGTTCGTTTACCCAAGTTTTCATAGATGCTTCAGAAGTTTCAATAGCAGATTTAATAGCAGTTGTATATGCACTAGTGATTTCTTCTTTTGCAGTACCGATAGCAGTTGTATATGCTATTGTTACATTTTCAATTTCAGCTTTTAAATTTGCAGAAGTTGTTTTAGCCGCAGCTGTTATATCTGTTGCATTTTTGTTTATTTTTGCGTCAAAACCTGAGATAGATGTATTAAGACCTTCAATTTGACCTTTAATAGTGACAACGCTTTCTGATAATGCTTGTTGTTGTTCTAAAGTAGCAAATGTTGTTGTTGCCTAATCTTTATTATCTTTTAATTGAGTGTCAACATAAGTTGTTAAGTCATCAATATTTTTTTGAAGTTTAGCATCTTCAGCTTTTAATGATTCAAGTGTACTATTAATAGTAGCAATTTCTTTATTAACTGATGTTTTTAAAGCTTCAAGTTGTGCTAAAATACTATTGTTATTAGTTGTAATTGCGTCAGCATTAGCATCGATACTCTTTTTATTAGCATCAGTACTTTTTTTGTTAGCAGCTATTTCTTTTTCTAAATCAGCTTTTACTTTGTCAAGTTTAGTATCTGTTGCTGTTGCTTTTTCTTCAAGTTTTTTACTTTTTGCTTCAAGAGTAGTAATGTAACCTTTTAATTCTTTATCTGCTTTTTGCAGTTCAGGAATAGATTTTAAAATCTCATCTTCTTGAGATTTGTTTGTTTTAATTGTGCTTGATAAATTGTCAATTTTACCATTGATATCATCAATATCATCCGTAAAATCTTTGCTACAACTACACATAAAGGTTGTTAGTAGTACTAATGTAAATAATTTTTTCATCATTAAGTTTTTTAGTAATTAATTGCACAAACGTACATTAAAATATCATAAAAAGCAAGCATTTATTTATGACATAAAAGTGTTTTATTCATTTTTAAATAAATATTTAAGGAATATTATTGCTAACATGCTAATAATTAATTACTTTTTGTGTATAATACGCTTTATTAAAAAAATATTATGATATTTAAATTATTACATATATTAATATTTTTTTGTGATTGATAATTAATTTATTAACTTTACGATATATAAACTAACCTAACTTAATATGAAATATAGAAAATTAGTATTTACAGTACTATTAAGCGCAACTATGCTTATGTTTAGTAGTTGTAATGAAGAAAACTTAACAAATGACGTAAATGTCACTAAATCATCAGAAGAAATATTACCAGCACCTTGTAAAAGTGCTCTAGTAGAAGAAAATGGTGTATTAGTTGAACAAAATTACGCTCCTACTCAAGAAGAACTAATGGCAGCAGAGATGACAAAAGCTGACCAAAAGTACATTATTCCTGTTGTTTTCCATGTCTTTGGAAAAAACCAAGGTTCAGGAGTTCTTAACACTGCACGAATAGAAAAAGTTCTTAAATGGATTAATAATGATTATCATAATGTAGTTAATGCAGGTGATCCTCAAACATTTAAATCTATTTTTGAATCAAGAAAACCTTTTATTTCAACATTGAATGTTGAATTTAAGCTTGCTCGTTATGATGAAGAAGGTCTTCCTATAAAAAAAGGACAGAAATATCATAAAGATGGTAAAGCTGATTCGGATGGTGCAGCAGTATTGATGTATTCTACTTCACATCCAGCTAACAAAGCTGGTCTTGGAAATGGTAATAATACTCTAATGTCTAAGATTTCTTGGGATAATACAAAATATTATAATATTTATATTACTAAAATACTTTATGCTGATGGTGATATTTATCAATCAGGTGTATCTTGGTTGCCAGATTCACGTATGACAAAAGCAGGAACATCTCGTACAGTTTATAATGGTTGGTTCCTTCCAGGAGGTTCTTATTTTAATAAAGATTTTACTTCTATTATTTCTCATGAGTGTGGTCACTGGTTAGGCTTAAAACATCCATTTCAAGGCGGTTGTCTAGTAGGTCGTGCAGATAGTGATAAAGAAGGAGATAGGATTGCTGATACTCCTCAAGCATTTAGCCCTTCTAAAAATGCAAGTTATGCTTATCACGGTGCTAAAAATTGTAATGGTGTAGTTGTTGATTATGGTAACTATATGAATTATGGTGTTTATTGTGATTGGACAAAAGGTCAAGTTGTTAAAATGACAGCAGCTCTTAATCACCCTGCAAGAAAAACACTTTGGACAGCTGAAAATGTTGAAGCTACAATTGGTGAAGGTGATATTGTTGATCCTAATGCTGTTATAGATTTTGATACTAGAGTTAAAAATCTAGATGATGCTATAAGTAAGTAAATAATAAAATATTTCTTAATAATAAAAAAATCAATAGGCAATGTTGTCTATTGATTTTTTTATTATATTACGGTATTATAAATTTTAATATGTTGGGTTATGAAAAAGTATATATTTGCACTATTGTTTTTTGGATTGTCTGTTTGCTGTGTATTGGCATTTAATATTATAGGGCAAGAAATTGCCGAAGATGGAACACTTATAGAGCCATTCTTTTTGATTCCATTGTTTTATATATTTTTCTTAATTGGAATGGTTATAACAATATTTCAATTAATTCGTTCAATATATAAATCAAACAAAAATAAATAAAATATAGTAAGGCTTATATTTTTACGATGTTTTATTATATTATAGATCTTTTATAGACTAAAGCAGTTTCTCTGATAAATTTTTTAAAAGAAAGTTGATTGTTAAATTTATACTTGGCTTCTTTTCCTATATCTTCTCTTAATTTCTTATTTATTATTAGCATCCTCATGTTTTCTGCAAGAGTTTTAGTATCTGAAAGTTTTATTAAAAAGCCATTTTTACCAGAATCTATAATTTCGGGTTGTCCCCCATTATTTGTAGTTATTATGGGTTTACCATTTGCCATATATTCAAGTAACATTAAACTTACAGCTTCTATAATATTTTCAACACCTTTCTCAGCAACTATTCTTCCAGCATAACCGATACAAATAGTATTATTATCTTTTGGATTTATGTTTTTAGAAACGCAACGTAATGAATCAACACTACTTAAAACAGTTATAATTTTAGATGGTTTAATATTAGGATAAATTTCAAGAAATCGTTTGCGTACAATTTCCGAAACAGCAATTATACTTGTTGTTTTATTAAATCCCCATTTATATAGAAAATGAGGTGAGGTAGTGTTTATAAGGAAATGCACAGAGTGAACTATAGATATGTTTTTATGCTTTCCTCTAGCGAAATATGCTTGAAAAATGTTTTTAGGTTGATGTGTATGTATAACATCAGGTTTTTCGTTGTTAATTATTTTTCGTAGATGAAAAATAGATTTTATATCGAATTTACTTCTAATAGATAGTCGATAAATCTTACCTAGTTTTTTTAATCTTTTTGCAACAACTTCACCATCATTTGCGATAACAAATATTACTGTGTTACCTATGCCAACATTTGCTTTGGATATATCGTAGGCATACTGTTCCATTCCTGCCCAACATTTTGACGAGGTTATTATGTGTAAAATCTTCATGTTTATTGTTCTTCATTTTTGCAAAGATAGAATAATAAACATGAAAATATATATATTATTTTTTTTCTTGAACTTTTATTCTGTCTTCAAGTTCAGAAACTGATTGATCACGTCCTGTAGATTCTTTAGAATAGAAGAATGGAAGGGGATTTGCTGTGATGTCTTTGTGTATTTCTCTGTTTTTATGAATGTCTATTGCTGAGTAAATAGCGTTTCTTAAAGATTCTTCAGAAGCTATAAATTTTCCAGCAATGTCATAAGCAACTCCATGTGCAGGGCTTGTTCTAATAATATCAAGTCCAGCTGTGAAATTAACACCTCTTTCTCTAGATAAAATCTTAAAAGGTATCATTCCTTGATCATGGTACATAGCAAGTGTTGCATCATATTTACGATATGATTCTGATGCAAAAAATCCGTCAGCACTAAATGGTCCAAAAGTATTAATCTTAGCATCTTTGGCTTCAGCTATTGCGGGTTTAATAATTTCTTCTTCTTCGTGGCCTATCAATCCTTCATCACCATTATGTGGATTTAAACCTAAAACAGCAATTTTTGGATTTGTACAACCGAAATCTTTTATTAATGATTCGTTCATTAAAGCTAGTTTTTCCAAAATAGAGTCTTTAGATATTGCCGCAGCAGATCCAGATATAGAAACGTGATTTGACATAATCCCTACCTTTATAGATTCATCTACCATAAACATTAATGGTATTTTTTCTCCAAAAGAAGATGCGAAGAGTTCTGTATGACCCATAAAATTAAAACCTGCACCTTGAACATTAAATTTGTTTATAGGACAAGTTACTATAGCGTCAATTTTCCCATCTTTTAAATCGTCTATAGCACGAGTTAAAGAGATTACAGCATAACGACCAGCTAATTCAGTTGATTGTCCTACTTCAATTTTAACATCTTCTTCAATACAGTTTACAAGGTTAGCCATTTTATTACGGGCTTCGGAAACAGTACTTATGTTGTTGAAATTAAAATTTGAATATTCGGGCATGCCTTTTTTATAAAATCCAGCGACTTTACTTGAGCCATACACAATTGGAGTACACATTTCGCACATGCGACTATCTCCAAGAGCTTTAATAATTATTTCATAGCTTATGCCATTAATATCTCCGTGGGTAATACCTATTTTTAATTTATTATCTGCCATTTATTTTAATATTTCTAATGAATAATTTTAGACATAAACTTTTAAGTCTATAATTAACAAAACATTGACTTTGTTCGTCTATATCATAGTATGCAAATATAATAAATAAACCAATACTTATAGCTATTTTTTCTTTGTTGTGTAACTTTTTTTTTGTAATATTGTGATATTATTTTATCAAACGTATATGAAAAAAATCAACGTAGCAGTTGTTGCAGGAGGAGATTCCACAGAAAGAGAGATTTCCATAAAAGGAGGAAACTATGTTATAAATGAGCTTAATAAAGAACTATATAATAGTACATTAGTGACTATTAAAGGTTTAGATTGGACAGCTCATGATAATAATGGGTTAGAAAGCTTAGTAAATAAGGATAATTTTAGTTTTACGGCAAAAGGAAAAGAAGTAAAATTTGATTTCGCTGTGATATTAATACATGGAACACCAGGAGAAAATGGTATCTTACAGTCTTATTTTGAGCTTTTAAAAATTCCATATTCTACTTCTGGGGTGCTTTCAAGTGCTATTACTTTTGACAAAACTTCAGCTAAAGCTATTGCTCAGCGTGCTGGGGTAAATGTTGCAAAGGAAGTAATAGTAAAAAAAGGACAAACTATAGATACTAAAGCTATAGTTGAGAAATTAGGATTGCCTCTTTTTGTAAAACCAAGTGCTGCAGGAAGTAGTTTTGGTATTACAAAAGTGAAAAAGGAAAGTGATATTATTCCTTCCATAGAGAAAGCATATTCTGAAGATAGCAAAGTTCTTGTAGAAGAATTTTTGGAGGGTAGAGAAGTCTCTTGTGGTATATTTACGGCTTTGGGTAAAGAGTATATTTTGCCAATTACCGAAATTATTTCAGAAACGGAATATTTCGATTATGATGCAAAATACTTAGGAAAATCTAAAGAGGTTACGCCAGCTGATATATCTATAGAGATAATGAAAAATCTTAATAAGGAAACTTCAAAAGCTTATAAAGCACTTTTTTGTGAAGCACTTGTTCGTATAGATTTTATTATTAAAGGAGATGTTCCATATATGGTGGAAGTTAATAGTATTCCTGGAATGTCTGCACAAAGCATTGTCCCTCAGCAATTAAAAGCTATGGGAATGACAACTGGTGAGATGTTTGATTTAGTAATTGCAGACAAATTAAATAAATAATAATAAAAAACGAATTATTTCGTTTTACAAGGAGTAGACAACCTCAAAAAAACTAAAAAATGAATAGTGGATTTCTTTTAATAATATTAGTTGCTCTTGCAGGGTATCTTGTTCAAGCAAAATTACGCTCTGTATTTAGTAAATATTCTAAAGTTACTTTTCCTCAGGGAATGACAGGAAAAGATGTTGCCGAAAAAATGTTGGCAGATAATGGAATACATGATGTTAATGTGACAAGTACTCCAGGAAGTCTGACAGACCATTTTAACCCAATGAATAAAACAGTAAATCTTAGTAAAGATGTTTATAATACTTGTTCTATTTCTGCTGCTGCTGTTGCTGCTCACGAATGTGGTCATGCTGTTCAGCACGCAAAAGGTTATGCTCCGTTAAAACTTCGTTCGGCGTTAGTTCCCGTGGTTCAGATATCATCGTCATTATCTCAAATTGTGATAATTGCAGGTATTCTTCTTATGAATATATTTCCATTTCTTTTTTGGGTTGGAATATCAATGTTTATGGCGGTATTATTATTTAGTGTTATAACTTTTCCTGTTGAATTAAATGCATCGAAACGTGCTTTGGCATGGCTTGATAATTCAGGATTAGTAGATTCAAAACAACAATCGCAGGCTCGTGAAGCTCTTACGTGGGCTGCTAGTACATACCTTGTTGCTGTCCTTTCGGCTCTAGCAACACTTATATACTATTTAGGATTTGCAAGAAGAAATTAAAAAATACGACAAAGATGGTATCATCGCTCTATTAAATGGAGGAGAAACCACGAAACTCAAAGCTAGAGAAATAAAAAATAGCTTTGTGGGGAATACTGTATATATACGTGGACTTATTGAATTATCTAATAAGTGTATAAAAAATTGTTTTTATTGCGGTATTCGTTCCTTAAATAATAAAATTAGTCGCTATACTCTTACTGATAACCAAATTATTTCGTCGGCAAGATATGCTTACGAAAAAGGTTACGGTAACGTTGTCTTACAAGCTGGAGAGCGTTGGAATGAACAATATACAGATAGGATAGCACGAATTATAGAACAGATTAAAACGTTTTCTAAAGGTGAACTTTCTGTGACACTTTCTCTTGGAGAACAAACTTATGATGTTTATAAAAAGTGGCATGATGCAGGTGCAGACCGTTATCTTTTGCGCATAGAAACTTCTAGTAAAGAGTTATATCAACGTATTCATCCTAAAAATGAACTTCACTCTTTTGAAAATAGACTAAAAGCTCTTGATGATCTTAAAAATACAGGATATCAAGTGGGGACGGGTGTCATGATTGGTCTCCCAACTCAAACTATAGAAAATCTTGCAGATGATATTATTTTTATGCGAGATTTAGATATAGATATGTGTGGTATGGGACCTTATATTGAACATAGTCAGACTCCTTTGGCAAAAGTGACACAAACTATGACCTTGGCAGAAAGATATGAACAAGCTCTTGTTATGGTCTCTACGTTGCGTTGTGTTATGCCTACAATAAATATTGCTGCTACAACAGCTTTACAAACTATAAAACCTACGGGTCGTGAAGATGCTTTAAGTATAGGTGCAAATGTAATAATGCCCAATATTAGTCCAGCAAATGCTCTTAGAAGTTATTCGTTATATAATAATAAACCAATTAGAGAAGGAGCAACTGGAGGAGGAGATGAAGAGTTATTTGATATGCTTAGTCAGCGTGGTTTTGATATAGGACTTATGCAACATGGGGATTCTCTTCATTATAGAAATAGAATGAAAAATAGATAATATTGTTTTCAGTATTAATAAAAAGAGGCTATCTAAAATTTTAGATAGCCTCTTTTTATGTGTTGTTATTTTTTTAGTACTTCAAAAGTTCGTCAAGTTCATTTGCAAGATCTTCTGATTCTTTTTTAAGTTCTGTACGATAAGCATTTTTAGCTGTTCTAATAGCTTCTTTAGCACTTATTTTATACATAACTTGAACTTCGTAAGTTCCATTATCTCCACGGCGGAAAATTTCTAATATAGGAGTTGCACCGTTTAAGCGAGCAGAAACAACGTGTTTATTTGCAGATATACATTTGTCAATAACTTCCATATCACCTTCACCATAATTTGTGTTGGCAACATTGCTTTTTATTATCTCATCAACTTTAGAATTAACTTGTTCAGCAAGTTCTGTTAGGGCTCTACTACTTGCTATTTTTTTAGCTGCAGAGTAGTTTCCTCCTTTTGCGATGTGTGTACCAATAATAAATTCTTGTTTTCCATCTTCGTTTAAACTTAATTGAGCATAACGACTATCTTGTATTTGTCTGCTTAGAGGTAATTTACCAGGCAATACTTCCCAATTGTCTTTTTTAAGTTTTTTAGCTGTTTTTCGACAATCTCTTTCAATGCTAGATTTTAAATTTTTCTTAAGATCTTTTTGAGTGCTTTGAGCATAAGAATAATTGAAAGCTACTATTGCTAAAAGCGAAAAAATAATTGTTTTTAAAGTTAGTTTTTTCATAATTTTATGTTTTGTATGTTATTACCAGTTTGTTGAGTAGGGTATAGAAAAATCAACTATTTTAGTATTACCATTGAACTTTATTTCCATACTTCCTTGAAGTAGTTTACTTATTATAGATGATTTGTTATTTATCATAACGTCTCTTTCCAGAGTTGTTTCGATATTGTGGATACCTTTACTTTCACAAACTTTATCTAAATTCTTAAATACTATTACTGAATTAAAACATGGAGCTTTTATAGTTATTTTTTTAATGGTATATGACTTGTTATCGTTAGTCTCAATATTCATATTCATCTTAACATCTGTTAGAGACATTTCAGCATCTTTAGTTCCTGTAAAAATAATTTCTTTAACAGGTTTTAATTTTACTGATTCTTGTTCTAAATCGATGTAAAAACTATTTTTTAGTGTTTTACCATTAACTACCCATGTAACGTTAATAATATTTTCTTCGTCAGGATAACATGTACTATAATCATATGTTAAACTCCAAATACCATTATCTTCTTGTTTTGTTTGAAGTTTAAAGGCAGTTTCTGATTTTACTTTAGGAGCTTTGGCGTAAGATAACATTTTATTTCCAAGCATCAAAGCAAATTTTTCGTTACCTAATTCATTAGAAACACGAGAGATACCTATTTTACTATATAAAATTTTATAATTTTTGCTTAAATTTTTAGCTTCATTTTTTCTAACATCATCGAAGAAATATGCTGTTAAAGTTTCTAAATCATTTGTAGCAACATCAATTTGTTCAATAGAATTTACATTTTCAAATTGTGTTGTTAAAGCATCAAGTTTATTGCTCATTTTTTTATCTTGTTCGTCAAAAGCATGTATCATCTTTTTTAGTTCAAGACTAGGAAATGGATATTTTATGCTATATAGATAAGAAATCTTTTTAGTTGATTTATCCATTCTCTTTTCCCAATAGCTTTCTTCAACTTTTGAAATGGAAACACCAGTCATAAAAGGAACTTTTGCAGATTGAGTTTCGAAAGAAGAAGAATATTTATCT
>JADFUS010000002.1 GCA_015222165.1 Bacteroidota bacterium | reverse complement strand
TTTTATCTGACGTCCGACGATGAAGTTACCGCTTAATCGGCTTTAAGACTCATGTCGAGACTACGAATATGATGCGTCAAGGCTCCGACAGATATAACATCAACCCCGCACTCAGCATAACCACGCATAGTTAGAATAGTAATACCTCCTGAAGATTCTATTTCGCTACGTCCATTAATTAGTTTCACTGCTTCACGAGTAAGTTCTGTAGAAAAATTATCTAGCATAATTCTGTCAGCACCTCCAGCCTCGAAAACCTCTTTAACATCATCAATAGAACGCACTTCAATTTCTATTTTTAAATTCTTGCCTTTTTCTTTAAGATATTCTCTACATTTTGTTAGAGCTTCTTTAACACCTCCAGCAAAATCTATATGGTTATCTTTTATAAGAATCATATCGTAAAGACCCATACGATGGTTGTCGCCACCGCCAAATTTTACAGCCATTTTCTCAAGAACACGCATACCTGGAGTAGTTTTTCTAGTATCAAGAACACGAGTTTTAAGACCCTCAAGTTCTTTAACATAAACAGCAGTTTGTGTCGCCACGCCACTCATTCGTTGCATAAGATTTAAAATAATACGCTCAGATTGTAGCAAGGTAACTAAACGTCCTTCAACTCTGAAAGCTATATCTCCAACTTTGACTTTGTCGCCATCGTTAAGATATTGTTCAAAAGAGACTGTAGGATCTAAGCGAGAAAATACCATTCTAGCAACTTCTATACCTGCTAAAACACCCTCTTCTTTAATAAGAAGTTTCATTTTTCCTCGTTTATCATTTGGGATTGTTGATAAAGATGTGTGATCACCGTCACCAATATCCTCTTTAATAGATAACTCTATTAACTCTTCCACAAAGGGAATATATTGTTTTTCCATAATCAAAATTTGTTTAATCATTGCAAAGATAAGAAAATTTGAAATATTATATAACGGTTGCCACATTAAAATAGAAAAATTGACATTTTTATATCCTTAATATGAAATTTAAGGTTTTATATAGATATTATTTCACCTGTTTTAGAGTATTTAACTTTTGATGATAGAATTTATATATTGCAAAAAAAAGCTCTTAAAAATGTAACGACATATTTTATAACTAAAACATCTTTAAAAGAAAATAACTGCCCCAAAAGAAAACTATTCTAGGGCAGTTATTTTTAATTATATAAATAAAAATTTATTTTATATATGTAGCATTACCTGGTTTTTTAAAACCATAATAATTAGCTGGATCAAAACTACTCCATACTTTTACTACGCTTAAATTCTCATTATTAATACAATTCATTGTTGTCAATTTTGTGTTCTTACTAATATCAAGAATAGTTGACATTTGTGAATCATTGCAAAGCAATGTTCTCAAAACTGGACAATTATTAAGAATAAGAGATGATATTTTCGTATGGCAACAATTCAATCTTACCATTTTTGTAGCTTTGCTAACATCAAGAATTGAGATATCAATATTGTAACAAATCAAATTCGATAATTCTTTATTATTACTAATATTAAGCTCTGTAATTTTTGTATCTGAACAAGATAACGCATTTAAAGCTAAATTCTTGCTAATATCAAGTGTTTTAATTGCTAATTTCATACAAGATAAGTCTGTTAAAGCTAAATTATTGCTAACATTAAGCTCTGTAATTCCTGTATAAGAACAAATCAATTTTTTTAAAGCTATATGACTGCTAACATCAAGTTTTGTTATTTGTGTTGAACTACAATTCAATGAAGTCAAAGCAATGTTATTGCTAATATCAAGCGTTGATATTTGTGTTCCATAGCAAATAAACGATGTAAGAGCTGTGTTTTGACTAACATCAATTCCAGTAATTCCAGCATTATCAGAACAATACAACACCGTTAAAGCTGTATTATTACTAAAATTAAGTTCTCCTTTTATTAAATTTTTATTTACGTTTAATTCCGTGATGTTTTTAAAATATTGAATACCTTCAAGTGATTGAATTTTTTTACTCTCTAAAGCTAATTTTTTAACCTGTTCCGCTTCATTTTTTGAAATTCCACCATCATTATTTAAATCTACTCCTGCTTCTATTAATGCTTGTTTAAAATTAGCATCTGGAATATCTATACCCAAATCAGATTTAAGAACAGTAACTACACAAACTGCCATGTGAGGACTACCTACAGATGCAACAGTAATAGTAGTTTCACCTGCTTTATAGGCAGTAACAACACCATTTATATCAATATTGGCAACTTCTTTATTAGAAGTAGTCCACGATATACTTTTACTTGTCGCATTTTCTGGAAATACCGTAGCAACCAAAGTAGTTGTTATTGTAGCACCCAATTGTAAAGTTACAGCTTTTTTATTAAGAGTAACATCTGTTACAGGAACAATTACTGTAGTAGGACCTGCAACTGTAAATACAGATGTGGCTTTAGTATCCATTACAAAATCTGCTGTTTTTGTTGAACCAGTAACCGTAACAACCGCACTAACTTCAGCTAAGAAATCAGCTGTAGCAAATGTAATTGTAGCTGTACCTTCTTTAGCACCCTTAGCGATAGTAACTGAAGAAGCACTTAAAACACCAACTTTACCACCCATAAGAGGATTTGAAACTACAAGATCAACAACAACATCTGTTGTTGCAACTTTATCTAAAGTAATAGTGACTGTTTCTTCAACATCTACACCATTAACAGCAACAGTTTTCGCAACTGGAGATAAAGAAATCTTAACATCTTCAATTGGTTTTTCTTCACCATTTTTACCTTTAACATTAAAAGTAGTGTTATCAGGAGTTAAAGTAACTTTTTCTGTTGCTGTAGTAGCTGAAACTTTAATTGCCATTTCTGCAGTATTTTCTGGATACTTAGAAGATGGGAATGTCACTTCAACTGTAGCTTCTGTAGATCCAGCAGGAATAGCTACTTGATTTTTAGAAAGTGTTGCATATTCATCTGCTTTAGTTACTGCAGTTGCATTTAACGCTAGAGTTAAAACAACTTCTCTGTCAACAGCAGTTTCAGATTTAATAGTTATTGTTTTTTTGACATCTTGTCCTTCGACAACAATAATTTTGCCATCGCTACCAGATACTGCAAGAGTAATTGGTGTTAATGGTTTTGGTTCTGGAGTAGGTTCAACATCTGTTGAACTACAAGATGTTGAGAAAAGCATAGATGCAGTAGACATAAACATCATAGCTAATGATAAGATTTTTTTCATATTAATATTATTTGATTAGGTTTTTTAAGATAAATTTAGTGTTAACGGGGCGCAAGATAGATATAATAAAATGAAAAAATACAAATTTTTCTACTAAAAACCTTTATTTTGTTAAAATATTTATATATATGTATATTTTTTCATTATAGGTACAATAATAACAATCTGCAAACTACCAAAACAGAATAAACAACACTAAAGAATGTACATTACTAAGAATAATATGTAATAAAATATCTAAATATTTCACCAAAATTATTCTAAAATATTTTATTTATGAGAATAAAAATAGAAAACTAGTAATTGAAAAATGAATAATTACTTTAAAAATATTGACCAATTATTTTTAATTTTATATTATACTTGTAATTATATTGGTATTCGAATATTGGATTGCTTTTTGGGGATATTGCTGGTTAAACATTGCGTTTTGGAGATATTGCTAATTAGTACAGCTCTTCGAGCTGATGCCGATTAAGAAAATTGCTTGCAATTTCCCATTTAATCACAATCGGCTATGCTTCGCCTTTTCATGCTTTCAGCTACTTTTCTGCTTCGCCTTTTTTTGCGCTTCGCTAAGATTCCCTTTTCTGAAGAAAAGTGAAGCAAAAAACTTTTAGCGAGAAATTTCATTTCTCTTTGGGAAAAGCGTTTTTGTGCTTCTCTGAATGGTTTAATGTCAATGTTAATATTGCGTTGGATATAATTATAATAATACTTTTATATATATTGTTTGTTATTACAGCTCTTTGAGCTGATGCCGATTAAAGAAATTGCATGCAATTTCTACTTAATCATTAATCGGCAGGCTTCGCCTTTTCATGCTTTCATCTACTTTTCTGCTTCGCCTTTTTTTGCGCTTCGCTGAGATTCCCTTTTCTGAAGAAAAGTGAAATAAAAAACTTTTAGCGAGAAATTTCATTTCTCTTTGGGAAAAGCGTTTTTGTGCTTTGTAAGATGGTTTAATGTCAGTGTTAATATTGTCATGCTTTTGAAAATATTGCAACCTAAACATTATAACTAATATACTACATTTGAAGATATTGCTAATTATTACTTCTATATTTCTATTAATCAAAGAAACCTTTTTCTCCTAATAAAGACAATACCTCTTCACCATATTTCTCAATGAATTTTTTACCTATACCTTTAACATTCATCAACTCCTCAGCAGTAGTAGGCTTAGCATTACACATATTAATAAGTGTTTTTTGATGCATGACAGTATAAGCAGGAGCATTATTTTCCTTAGCTTTATCGTTCCTCCACTTACGAACCCTTGAGAATAAATCCTCATCAGCAACATCAGGCAAAACAACCTCCTCAGAAACATCTTCCTTTTTATCATCTCCAAGAAGCGAAAACCTCTTACCGATTTTTAAATTCTCAACGGCTAACAAAGAAACAGCCTTCTCCCTCATATAACTCTCCATATTAAAACCCAAAGAAGAATATTTCCATAACCTTAATTTTAAAGAAACTTCCGTGACAAAATCCTTGAAAAGCCTCTTAAAAACTTTACTGTCTTCTTTATTATCAACATCAACCTTAGAAGTGACATTTATAAGTTCTGTGAAATTATCTATAGCTATATTTATAAAATAATCCGACGCTTTACGTACCCTCTCCTGCAAAAAGTCATCAGTGACATAATTATCTCCAACAAGTGTGGGCAACGTTCTTATAAATCTTATACTCACATTTGAAAGGTTATCACGAACAACTGCTCTCTTTTCTTCCCACAGCTTTACAATATTTGGGTAAAGAGCATGAAGAGACATCTCCGAGAATTTAGCAAAAGAATAATAGCATTTTTCAATTTTTGAACAATCGAAAATTTCAGTTATAAGCTCCCTATAATAACGTCGGCAATCTTCCTCCAGCCTTTCGGAAGTGGGATATTTATCTTCCGACTTAACACCGAAATCACTAACCAAAGAGTCATTAACTACAGAGTGCATAGAAATTTGTGAACTTAGGACAATGCCCTCCAAAGAACGACAACGACTAAAAGCGACATAAACTTGACCATGAGAAAAAGAGCGTCCCGCATCGATAATCGCTTTGTCAAAAGTAAGACCTTGGCTTTTATGAATAGTGATAGCCCACGCTAATTTTAATGGATATTGATAGAAGAAACCCTCAATTTTTAAAGCTATCTCCTTAGTTTTATGGTCTATATTATAACTTATATTTTCCCAAAAAACTATTTCTACATTTATTGGTGACATATCTTCACCCGAAAGAGGCATCACAGTAATACTATCTGTACTAATTTCTGAAACAACACCCAAAGTTCCGTTAACAAAACGCTTCTCTAGAGATGAATCATTTTTTGTAAACATTACCTGAGAGCCTTTTTTCAAAGTAAGAACCTCTTCTTGAGGAAACATAGAATGAGGGAAATTACCCTCCACTCGTGAATTAAAAGTAAATTCCTTACTCTCTAGCTCCTCTATTTTTTTAATATTTATATCATTAGCAGAATAATTATGTGTACATAGAATGATATAACCCTCTTCTTGTGAAGGATTAAAAGATGGTTGATATCTATTATTTAGAGTTTCTAAAACTTCTCTATCAATTTTGTTCTCTCTGACTTTTGCCAATAAATCGATGAATGCTTTGTCACTCTGACGATATATTTTTTTAAGCTCTATACAAACGAAATCAGAACTTCTGTAAACTTCACTGTCAAAAAAATAAAATGATGGATAATATTGTTTAAGGATCTGCCTATCTTCCTCCTTAACAACGGGAGAAAGCTGTTGCATATCTCCAATAAGTAAAACTTGTACTCCTCCGAAAGGTTTACTATTTCTACGAATTTTCTTAAGTATATTGTTTATCTCGTCCAACATATCTGCACGAACCATACTTATCTCATCTATGATAAGAAGCTCCAAACTACGAATTATAGAGAGTTTTGTTTTATTAAAACGGAAATTTTCCTCTTTTTTACCTCCTTGAATATGATTATAATTTGGAAGACACAGACCAAAAGGAAGTTGAAAAAATGAATGAAGCGTAGCACCTCCAGCATTCAAAGCCGCAACACCCGTAGGAGCTAAAACTATCTTCCTCTTGGGATTATTAGCAACTACATCTTTAAGGAAAGTAGTTTTCCCAGTTCCTGCTTTACCAGTAAGAAAAATATTTACCGACGTTTTTTCAACGTATTCACGAGCAAGCACAAGTTGCTCATTATATTCATTTTCCATAATCATAAAAATTATTGCCATTCTAAAAACAGCAAAACTTCTGTAAAGATATAAAAAAATACGCTCTTAAAAATACAATAACTCTTTTTATAACTAAAACATATTTTAAATATCACAAATTGTCATATTTAATACATTTTTAATGAAAACAACGTAATAGAACATCTCTTTTACATAAAAAAATAATAGAAATTATTAATAATAATAATTTTCAATCCAATTATTTATGAATAATAATTGAATAGTGATATTTTTCATTATCTTTGTATCAATTTTTAAGAACATTTAAACTAAATAATATTAATATGATTAAAACCTTATCACTAGCTATGATGCTTATGTCTACAGCATCTCTGCTTTTCTCAGCATCATGTAGTAAAACAGATGTTAAACC
>JADFUS010000043.1 GCA_015222165.1 Bacteroidota bacterium | reverse complement strand
GTGTAGAAGTATTCATTATCAAAATTATATATAAATGGATATTTGTTTTTATAGTCAAGTTTAGTTAATTTTAAATGGTTAAATAGAAGAGTTTCTAAATTTTTTTTATTTTTGGTATTTAAATATAACCAATTTAGTTTACTTATTATTTCAAAAGCAAAATTCATTAAATATTTACTTTCTGTTTCGTTTTTTGGAGGGTTGCTAATTTCTGAATATAGATATTCTGAAATTTCGTTAGGATCTCCGAAATTTGCTAATTTCGATTCTATGTTAGAATTTTTTTGTTCACTGAAATTTTTATAATCTTCAAAAAAAGCTTTAAAAATATGTGTTTTTTTGTCTATATTTATAAAGTGAGTATCGCTATTAATAAGTAGTTCTTTTTCGTTTTTTTCTAACCATGTTATAAGAGGGTCTAGCAATTTGTTATCTTCTTCTAAAATACCTATTAATAGCATTATAACATTGTACCAAGAGGGGTTTAATCTTTCGGTATTAGTTAGGCATATATATGGTTTTAGTTCTTTAAAAGATTTTGATTTTAGAAATTTTGCTGTTAAGAACTCTTTGAAGGTGCTGTGTGCAAAAAATATTTTTTCCTTTTCTTTTTTTAATATTGAAAAATCGCAACACATTTTAATATCAATATCTTTAAAGTTAAGTTTATTTTTTAATTCAGTAGTAGTAATTTCTTGTTTTTCTGTGACACATAGGCAGAAAGCAATTTTTGTTAATATTGCTTTGTTTTCATCTTTTTTAGGTATTATATTTCCTCTATTTTTGGGATTATGTTCGTTTAGTGAAAAACTTTCAGAGATAAAATAGTCGTATAGTTCGGTTTTATTTTTAGGTAAAATCTTTTTATTGTCGTTATAGTATTTTATTATAGATTTTAAATAGAATGGGCTAAACATAAAAGATTCAAATTCTATCTCTTTAAATTTATGTATAATGTCTTTACTATCTGTGCTTTCGTTAGAAATATATGTATATGCTTCTTTTTGCGTTAATGATGTTAAATATAGTTTTTTAAAATGATCTAATCCACTTGTTGCTTTAAAGTTTTCTCGACAAGATACTATAATAGATATATTATTGTATGATTTTGCAATTTCTTCTATCTCTTTAATTATACGAGATCTATCGATATTTGATGTTTCATCTAACCCATCTAAAATTAAAAATGTTTTATCATTATTTAAATCTATACGTTCTGATAGCTGGTTTTTTAATTTATCTGTTTTATAAGATTTTAAAGAGAATAGACAAGGTTGGAATAATTCGCTTTTTTGGAGTTTATAAGCTAAGTTTTCCATTTCTGTAGTTTTCCCCAATTGAGGTTCACTATATAAAATAAAAAGGTTTTCTTCGCTATCTATTATGTTTTCGTATAGCTTTTTAGATTTGGAATATAAGAAATCATTATTACTTTCTTGGATATTTCTTTCAATGTAATCTTTAGGATAATAGTAAGTATTTAAGGGTATTTTAGAAGTAGAAAGATGATCTTTTATTTTAATTTCGAGTTCATCTTTGAAAAGTTTAATCTCAGATATTATTTCTTTTTTACTTGATTGAATTTCATTTTTTATATCGTTGTTGCCTATTTTAATTTCAGTTGATAGTTGTTCCTTACGTAATTTATCAAGGCAATTTTTGATAATTAGTCCAGTTTCTTTATCTTCTAATAATTCGTTGATATAAAAATCTATAAAAAGAGCTTCTTCGCTGTTTAATGTTTTTTCATAATTTGGAGTATTTTTAATAAATTTATTTAAGTCGTAAAATTTATTAAAAAATACACGCAATCTTATATCATCGTTTTTGCACCATCTTTTTTTTGCTTTGTTAAATGCTTTTTGTTGTGCTGGGTAAAGATGTTTATATATAGGTTTTGCAAGAATAATGATTATTGATGTAATTGTACTAATATCTATCATAATATTTGAAAATAATTATTCGGGGTTAAGCATTGTTTTTGATGATTTTTACTATCTCTTCCACTTTTGAAATATTTATGATCTTTATATTATATCTAGTTAACGTTGAACTCGATGCGTACTTCGATATTACTATTGTCTTGAAGCCAAGCCTTGATGCTTCGCTTACCCTTTGCTCTGTGCGTGACGCTGGGCGTATCTCTCCCGATAATCCTATTTCTCCCGCAAAAGTCATGCTTTTGGGGATTTCTATGTCAAAGGCTGACGATAACATTGCTGTCATTACTGCCAAATCAAGCCCTGGATCGCTGACCTTGAAACCTCCAGCAATATTCAGAAATACATCTTTTGCTATCATCTTTATGCCGATGCGTTTTTCGACAACTGCTAATAGCATATTTAGACGTTTTGTGTCAAAGCCCGTTGTGGAACGTTGGGGCATACCAAACGCAGTGTTACTGACAAGTGCTTGAGTTTCTATAAGATAAGGGCGTATGCCATCTATAGTCGCACCTACAGCTATTCCGCTAAGAGGTTCGTCGTAGTGTGTAAGAAGAATATCAGATGGGTTTGCAACTTCACGAAGTCCGTTTCCTAGCATTTCGAAAACACCGATTTCGGAAGTAGCTCCGAAACGGTTTTTTATGCTTCTTAATATGCGGTAAACATTGTTGCTGTCGCCCTCAAATTGAAGAACGACATCTACTATATGTTCTAAAATTTTAGGACCTGCAATATTTCCGTCTTTTGTGATATGCCCGATTATAAAAATAGGGACTTCTTGTTCTTTGGCATACCTCATAAGTTGGGAGGCACACTCTCTAATTTGTGCAACACCTCCAGTGGTGCTGTCAACGATATCTGTATATAATGTTTGTATAGAGTCAATTATGACTATATCTGGTTTTATTTTGTCTATGCTTTCGATGATGTTTTCTACACAAGTTTCGGAAAGTAGTAGGCAGTTTTCAAAGTTGCCACCAATTCTGTCGGCACGCATTTTTATTTGTTGATTGCTCTCTTCACCAGAAATATATAGTGTTTTTGTATCTTTTGCATGAAGGGCAATTTGTAAGCTAAGTGTAGATTTTCCTATACCTGGTTCGCCTCCTAAAAGTACTAAAGAGCCTTTGACAAGACCTCCACCGAGCACTCTATTTACCTCTTCATTACATAAATCTCGGCGTTGAGTGGTGTCTGCTCCAACTTCTGAAATAGGAGTGGCTACACCACTTCCAAGAGCTTTATGTTTTCGTGAAGAAGAAGAAGATGCACTTTTCTTTCCTGTTGCCACTCTCTCTTCGACCAATGTGTTCCACTCTCCACAGGCAGGACATTTTCCTAGCCATTTTGCCGATTCATTCCCACAGTTGGTGCAGAAAAATGCTGTCTTTTCTTTTGCCATGATTATTCTACTACTATTGCGTAAGGTATAGTTGCTTGGATATTTTTATTATTTTCTAAAATTGAAGTTAAATGTTCAACTTGTTTCATTAAAGATTTTCCTGCGAATTTTTCTACTTTAGATCCCATAAGCATAGTTTTTACGCTTGTAGAAGCAGTTATAAATTCAAAGAAAGAACTAGGTTCATTATATACTTCGTAAGAGGTATAGTCATCACCAAGACCACAACGTTCGGCAGTAAGTTGTATAGCGTCATTCAATGTTCCTATACCGTCGACAAGACCTATTTTTATAGCGTCTTTACCGCTCCAAACTCGTCCTTGAGCAATGTTATCAACTTCTTCTATACTAAGATTACGACCTTTAGAAACGTGTCCTAAGAAAGTAAGATATGTTTCGTCAACGCTCTTTTGAAGCATTATTTCTTCGTTTCTGTTAAGTCCACTAAGAGGAGACATGAAGTTGCTATTTTTGTTAGTGCTAATAGTTTCAATATTAATTCCTAGATTATTCTTTAAGGATTTGCTAACGTCTATTTTCATCATAAATACCCCTATAGAACCAGTGATTGTGTTTGGTTGTGAGACTATGACGTCAGCAAGAGATGCTACATAATATCCTCCCGAAGCTGCGTAGTTTCCAAAAGAAGCTATAACGGGTTTCTCTTTTTGTAGAAGTTCTATTTTTCGACATATATTCTCGGACGCTGTAACGCTACCTCCTGGGCTGTTTACACGTAATACAACTCCTTTTGTATCGTCATCTTTGCGAGCTTCTTCTATAAGCTTACATATACTTTCGTCTCCAGCGTTTCCGTTTCCGCTTTTGCCATCTATTATAGTGCCTTCAACATAAATAACAGCGATTTTGTTGTCGCTCTCTTTTTTATCAATCTGTGCTTTAGTTTTAGCATCAACATATTTTGAAGCAGTTATGTAATGGTAATTTTCGTCAATTTCGTTTTTAAGAAAATCTTTTTGTTGATCTGCATACATTAGTGTGTCTATAAGTCCATGTTTATAGCCAGATTCTGCAGAATAGATGCTTAAATTGTCAGCAAGAGAGTTAAGCTTTTCAACGCTTATATTTCTTGATTCCGAAACTTTTTGAGTTAGTGTTTCCCAAATAGAACCAAGCAATTTAGTATTTTGTTCTTTCGAAGCATCACTCATTTTATTTAAAGTGAAAGGTTCAACGGCACTTTTATATTTTCCGTGTTTTATAGCTGTATATTTAACATCTAAGTTATTTAGCATATCTCCAAAAAACATATATTGTGAAGTAAGTCCATTCCAGAAAAAATATCCTTTAGGATTAGATATAATTACGTCAGCAACAGAGGCAAGATAATAATTTGTATTGCTAAATACTGTAGAAGAAAAATATACTCTTTTGCCTGATTTTTTAAACTTTTCAAGTGTAGAGCGTATCTCCTCTATCTGTCCCAAGCCTAAAGAGCTTTGAACGTCATATTTTATCATTATTGCTTCTATATTATCATCATTTATCGCTTTTTCTATGGTAGAAATAAGGCGAGGAGTGCTTATAGGTTTGTTTATTTCCATGGTGTTGAAATCCATATACTCTAAAGGAGAACCATCTATGTTGTCTCCGCCTATTTTTTCTGTCTCTATTAAAAGTACAGAATTCTCTTTAACATTAATCCCGCTTTCGTTTGTTAGAGAGACCATTATGAAAATAAAGGATAAAAAACTAAGTAGTCCGAAAACAAAAATAGTTGCAAAAATGGCTGTTATAGAAGCCAAGAAAATTTTAAAAAAATCACTCATATTTTATTATTTTTAATTAGTATATAAATAAACTTCGAT
>JADFUS010000042.1 GCA_015222165.1 Bacteroidota bacterium | reverse complement strand
AGCAAATTTAGTGTTATTCATGTTAAATGTAATTGTCTTTAAATGAAGCATTATTTTTATGAAAAATTTGCTTAAATTGTAATTTTTATTATATTTGTAGGTTAAAACATTATAAAAGTTTTATTATGACAGATAATAAAAAATTATTTACAGAATTTCCTCCAATTTCAACAACGCAGTGGGAAGCTGCAATTGAGAAAGACCTTAAAGGTGCTGACTACGCGAAAAAGTTAGTTTGGAGAACAAATGATGGTTTTGAGGTTCGTCCTTATTACCGTCAAGAAGATTTAAAATCATTAGGACACTTAGGTTCAAAACCTGGAGAATTTCCTTATGTAAGAGGCACAAAAGACAATAATGATTGGTGGGTTCGTCAATCTATTACTGTAACAAATGCTGGAGATGCAAATAAATCAGCCTTAGATGTGTTGATGAAAGGTGTCACTTCTCTTAATTTCGTTATTAACAATAAAGATTTTTCTGCAACAGATCTTGACACTCTTCTTAAAGAGATTGATGTCACTGCGTTGGAGTTGAATTTCTCGGGTTGTGGAGTGAGAACTCTTGCTGAGCTTTTTGTTGAGAAATTAAAAAAAGATGCTATATCTAAAGAAGTGCGGTTGAACGTCTCTTTCGATATAGATCCAATAGTTAGAGATTATTCTCTAAAAGGGAGTGTTGCTTGTAAAGGAACTTCTGATTCTTTTGCAAAATTCATTGCTTCTTTAATATCAAAATCTGAAGGTTATAAAGGTATCCGTTTTGTTACAGTGAATGGAAATGTTTTTGCTGATAGTGGTTCTACGATAGTTCAAGAGTTATCTTTTGCACTTTCAGTAGGTCATGAATATCTTGTAGTTCTTATGGAACAGGGAGGTTTGACAATTGATCAAGCTGCCAAAACAATTAAATTTAATTTTGCTATATCTCCAATATACTTCATGGAAATAGCTAAATTCCGTTCTGCACGTATGTTGTGGGCGAATATTGTTAAGGCTTATTCTCCAAAAAGCGAGTGTTCAGCGAAAATTAGAGCTCACGCAATTACGGCGATGTCTAACATGACTGTCTATGATCCTTATGTAAATATGCTTCGTGGAACAACTGAGGCTATGAGTGCTGCTGTTGGTGGTGCATCTTCAATAGAAGTTCGTCCTTTCAATAGTATTTACGAAACTCCTACAGAATTTTCTAATCGTATAGCTCGTAATGTTCAGCTTTTGTTAAAAGAAGATTCACATTTCGATCAAGTTGTTGATCCTGCAGGTGGTTCATATTATGTTGAAAATCTTACTCAATCTATTGTTGATAATGTTTGGTCATTATTCAAGAAAATTGAAGATAAGGGTGGTTATATTTCAGCTCTTAAAGAAGGTTTTATTACAGAACAAGTTGAAGTTTCGGCAGATAAACGTCGTAAAAATTTAGCTACTCGTAGAGAAATTCTTTTAGGAACAAATCAATATCCAAATTTCACGGAGAAAATTTCTCCTAAAGAAAAGGATGTTAAAAAATGTTCTTATGATTGTGATGCTCCTCAGGAATTCAAACCTTTACGTCCTTTCCGTTTGGGAGAGCCTTTCGAGAAAATTCGTCTTGCTGTTGATAGCTTAAATAAAACACCAAAAGTGATGATGCTTACTGTAGGTAACCTTACTATGGCAAGAGCTCGTTCACAATTTGCAAGCAATTTCTTTGGTTGTGCTGGTTTCCAAACTGTAGACTATAATTTATATCCATCAGTTAAAGAAGGTGTTGAAAATACACTTAAAAATGATGCTGATATAATTGTAATATGTTCTTCAGATGAAGATTATATAACTCTTGCCCCTGAAGCTATGAAGCTTATAGACGGCAAAGCTATATTAGTTGTAGCTGGTGCTCCTGCTTGTGCCGATGAGTTAAAAGCTCAAGGAATCACAAATTTCATAAATGTTCGTTCAAATGTATTGGATACTTTGAATTTTTACATGAATGAATTAGGTATTAATAAGTAAAAGTGATTAAGATGAGAGCAAAATTTTCAGATATAAACGCAACAGCGCCTAAGTGTTCTGCTTGCGAAGAAAATAAACATGTTGGTCGTGCTGATTGGCACACAGCAGAATTAATAGATATTAAAACACAATATACAGAAGCAGATTTAGAGGGTATGGAACACCTTAATTATGCTGCTGGTATTGCACCATATCTTCGTGGTCCATATAGTACTATGTATGTTATGCGTCCATGGACAGTGCGTCAGTACGCAGGTTTTTCGACAGCTCAAGAGTCAAATGCTTTTTATCGTCGTAACCTTGCATCTGGTCAAAAAGGTCTTTCAGTAGCCTTTGACCTTGCTACTCACCGTGGATATGATGCAGATCATCCTCGTGTTGTTGGTGATGTAGGTAAAGCTGGGGTGTCAATATGCTCTGTTGAAGATATGAAAGTTTTATTTGATGGTATACCATTAGATAAAATGTCTGTTTCAATGACAATGAATGGTGCTGTATTGCCTATTCTTGCATTCTATATTGTTACAGGTCTTGAACAAGGTTGTACACTAGATCAACTTGCTGGTACTATTCAAAATGATATCCTTAAAGAATTTATGGTTCGTAATACATATATCTACCCACCAAAATTTTCAATGAAGATTATCGCTGATATTTTTGAATATACTTCACAAAAAATGCACAAATTTAACTCCATATCAATTTCTGGTTACCACATGCAAGAAGCAGGTGCGACAGCAGATATTGAATTAGCATATACGCTTGCTGATGGTCTTGAATATCTTAAAACAGGTGTTAATGCAGGTATGGACGTCGATTCTTTCGCTCCACGTTTGTCATTCTTCTGGGCTATAGGAACAAATCACTTTATGGAGATTGCTAAGATGCGTGCTGCACGTCTTCTTTGGTCGAAAATTGTGAATCGTTTCAATCCAAAAAACAAAAAATCTCTTGCTTTGCGTACTCATAGCCAGACTTCTGGTTGGTCGCTTACAGAGCAAGATCCATTTAATAACGTTGCTCGTACAGCTATCGAAGCTATGGCTTCAGCTTTGGGACACACTCAATCATTGCATACAAATGCTTTGGACGAAGCTATTGCTCTTCCAACAGATTTCTCTGCTCGTATTGCTCGTAATACACAGATTTATCTTCAAGAAGAAACAGCTATCTGTCGTAGTGTTGACCCATGGGCAGGTTCATATTATATAGAATCTCTAACTAATGAAATTGCTCATAAAGCATGGAAGCTTATTGAGGAAGTTGAAGAGTTAGGAGGTATGGCAAAAGCTATTGAAACAGGAGTTCCTAAGATGCGTATTGAAGAGGCTGCCGCTCGTAAGCAGGCTCGTATTGACTCAAACACAGATGTTATTGTTGGGTTAAATAAATATCGTCTTGAGAAAGAAGATCCTATTGATATTCTTAATGTCGATAATACAGCAGTTCGATTGTCACAAATCGAACGTCTAAATAAATTAAAAGCTGAACGTGACGAAAACGCAGTGAAAAAATCTCTTGAAGTTATCACAGAATGCGTTAAAACAGGCAAAGGAAATTTACTTGAGCTAGCTGTTGAAGCTGCACGAGTTCGTGCTACACTTGGAGAAATTTCAGATGCTTGTGAAGTTATTGTAGGTCGTTATTCAGCCATTATTCGTTCAATTTCAGGAGTTTATTCAGCAGAAGTGAAAGGAAATGAAAGTTTCGCTAAGGCGATGGAAATGTGTGAGGCGTTCGCTAAAAAAGAGGGTCGCCAACCACGTATAATGATTGCAAAATTAGGTCAAGATGGTCACGATAGAGGGGCTAAAGTTGTCGCAACAGGTTATGCAGATATAGGTTTTGATGTAGATATGGGACCATTGTTCCAAACTCCAGAAGAAGCTGTAAAACAAGCAGTTGAAAATGATGTCCATGTAATTGGCGTTTCATCTCTTGCTGCAGGACATAAAACACTTGTTCCACAAGTTGTTGCAGAGCTTGCAAAATTAGGCCGTGAAGACATAGTAGTTATCGTTGGTGGTGTTATACCTTACCAAGATTACGATTTCTTATATAAAAACGGTGCTGCTGCAATTTTTGGCCCAGGATCTAAAATTCCTGAGTGTGCAATAAAAATGCTAGAGATACTTAACAGTTAATATTTGGCTACGTACTTTTGTGCGTAGTCCATTTATACGATTCAATAACAGTAATTCACAAAACTAAAAAAATTACTAAAATGAGAGTATTAATTCAAAGAGATTACGAAAAAATCTCAGAGTGGACGGCAAATTACATTGTTGATAAAATCAACAAATTTGCTCCTACAGAAGACAACAAGTTTGTCTTAGGTTTACCAACGGGTGGAACTCCAATAGGCACTTATCAAGCGCTTGTTAGAAAACACAAAGAGGGTAAGATTTCGTTTAAGAATGTTGTAACGTTCAACATGGACGAGTATGTAGCACTTCCAGAGTCACATCCTGAAAGCTACCATAGTTTTATGTACACAAATTTCTTTAATCACATTGACATTAATCCAGAGAATATCAATATTCTTAATGGTAATGCCAAAGATTTAGTTGAGGAGTGTGCAAATTATGAAAGTAGAATTGTGGAAGCTGGAGGCATTAATCTTTTTCTTGGAGGTATAGGACCAGATGGTCATATTGCTTTCAATGAACCAGGTTCATCTCTTAGTTCACGTACACGTCAGAAAACGTTGACACACAACACAATTATTGCGAATGCACGTTTCTTCGATGGAGACCTTAATTTAGTTCCTAAAACCGCGCTTACAGTTGGAGTTGGAACAGTTATGGATTCAGATGAAGTTCTTATCATCGTAAATGGTTATGGCAAAGCTACAGCACTTCAACACGCTATAGAAGAGGGCATAAATCATATGTGGACAGTTTCAGCTTTGCAGATACACGAAAAAGGCATCATCGTTTGTGATGAAGAGTCCGTTGCTCAGTTAAAAGTAGAGACTTACAAATACTTTAAAGATATAGAGAAAGCGTCTATTCTTTAATATAAATTATAAAATTGAAAAGAGGAGATTGTCATTATTTTGACAATCTCCTCTTTTGTGTGTTATAAGATTTTTATTTGTGAATATCTGGTATTATTTGTATATCTTGAGTATAATTAGTTTTGGTTTTATAAGGATATTCATTTCCTTCACTTACATTAAAAGCTCCTTCTAAATAATAACCATTACATATACCATTCCATCCAAAATTACAGCTTAAATATGTATTTACAGAATATATTACTTCTCCATAATCACAATCATTAAGTAAAAGATCTTCATCAAAATATAAATAATCATCTCCTTGGGTAACAGTAATATATCCATCAATTACCCATGAGTGTCCATTACTACCTGAGTTACCTCTTGTTATTATGGGTCTATTATTGTCCAAAGAGTTTGTTGCTCTTAATGTGTTGTAATTTATTATATCACATGGTCTTGGATATCCCATTTTTTCAAAAACTTCTGAACCCATTCCTGTGTCAGAATAAGTTCCATCTAATCCCCAACTATTTTCATATAAATCGCCAAGAGTTCTTAGAAATTTTGCAACTGATTCTTTTGAAGATTCAAGTTTAAAATTTGATATGCTTTTAATATTTCTTAAAATATCTAAATTTGTTTTCTCTCCATTATTTATATTACTTGGATAATTTACTGGAAATTCATGATATGCCATAACCTGAGCGGCAGCTATTGCTACACAACCTGCCAATGCATGTTTGCCATCAATTAAAGGGGCATTATCATTATATGGAGAATGTTGTCCCCAGTTTGTTGTTAACATTGGATATACGTTTACTTTTGTTTCAGTGTATCTTCTTGTACCTATACAGCCATTATTTCTATAATACATATAAGATTTTCTCTCACCTTGAAAGTTTTTGAAATCGCCATAACTACTATGTTGTTTAAAAACCCTAAGACATAATGCTGGTGTTACTGGTCCCATATGAATACTGCTCATGTTTGGAGTGTATACCCTTTTATTTAAACGTGAAAGATCTTTAGTTTTTATACTTTTTTCAACTGGATCATTGATGTTTAATCTTTTTGATATTTGTTCATTTTTTATTAATGTATATAGATATGTAGGTAAATTATCGCTTGATTCATCTTTAAGCTTAAAATTACCCTCTTTGATATAAGCTAAAATCCCACCACATCTATCATCGGCAGAAATAAAAGTATATCCCATTTGGTTTTTGTAGTTGACAACATACATTAATGTGTCTTTTATTCCGTTTCCTTTTGTTTCAAAAGTTGTTATAATATCAATGTCTCCAACTTCTTTTAGGCTTGCTTTTGTGTCTACTTCTCCAAAAACATTAGGAGCGTTTTCAGCAATTTTTAATGCTTCATCGACTTCGACTTTAAATCCATTTTTTACTAATGGCTTTTCGGGGTTCGAATAGATAGGTTCTTTTTCTTTACTGCATTGGATAAAAATGAAGCATATGGATAGTAAACATAGAAATTTTTTCATAATTTAATTAGTTTAATTGGGGTTATTAATAAATTGTATAATTTACAGTCTCTAAGATAGTGAAATTTTCATTAATTGTAATTATTTCATTAAGTATTTTGTTATTTATTCAAGTTTTTAAGAAAGCTTACAGCTTTTTCGGGATTATCAATGCTTATTATTTCTTTTACCATTTCCGTAATTTCACTTGCTGAGCTTTTTTTTGCTTTAAGATTTTCTATTACTGAACGTATCTCAATAAGAATTATTGATAAAGTGCATAACATAGAAGCGTAGGGTAGGGAGTACCATGGCAACATTGTACCTATGATATCAATGAAAAGAAACATTACTAATACACGCCAATATTCGCCTACTTTTGTTATAGTTTTGCGAAGACCTTTGCTGTGAATTGGTTCGTGTCGAGATTTGGCTTTGTCTATACCAGTCCAAAAATCTATTATCACGACGCCAATCATTATTGCCCACATCAACATAATTCCTGTTGCTTGTTCGGCTATTTTTTGAATTAATTCCATACTTTTTTTCGTTCAAAATTATATCTTGAACGAAAAAAAACACTAAATTTATTCGATAATTTTTTTTAATGTTATAGTATAGGGCTAAAAAGACGTGTTAGTCCTTCATAGAGATGTTCAATATTTCTGCGTTTATTCCACTCTTGTTCATAAATTCTATCGCAAAAATTTAAGTCATTTAAGAAGTGTTCCTCAACTTCTTTTGTTGTTTTTTCGTCGTAAATAATTGCTGTTACTTCCAAATTTTGCTCGAAACTTCTTACGTCCATATTTGCTGTTCCAACTGTCACAACATTAGAATCTGCCATGATTATTTTCGAATGGTTAAATCCTGGTTTGTAGAAGTAAATTTTGACTCCCGTTTCCAGAAGTTCATCTATATATGAGCGAGTAGCATAGTATGTTATATTTGTATCTGACTTGTGTGGAAGCATTATTTTTACGTCAACACCACTCATTGCAGCAACTTTTATTGCTGTAAGTATCGAATTTCCAGGAATAAAATATGGTGTAGATATATAAATATGATTTTTTGCTTTTGTAATTACAGAGAAAAAAGCTTGCATTATAGATGCCCATTCAGAGTTAGGTCCTGAGGAAGCTATCTGTATAGCACATTGATTTTTAATGCTTTCTGGAGATGGTGTATATTTTGCATCATCAAGAATTTCTCCGTGACAATTATACCAATCATTTGCAAAAAGTGCTTGAAGAGCTAGTGAAGCACCTCCTTTTATCATAATATGCGTATCTCTCCATGTCCCTATTTTTTTTGTACCATAAATATATCTATCTGCAATGTTTAGACCACCAGTGAAGCTGATAAGTCCATCGATATTAATTAGTTTTCTGTGGTTACGATAGTTTAAGCTATTTGCTAATTTTGAGAAAATTACGGGTTGATATGGTTCAACCAAAACACCTCCTTGAGTAAGTCTTTTTACGTATTTTTTAGTAATATGCCAACTTCCAACATCGTCAAAAATCAGTCTTACTTCAACACCTTCTTTAGCTTTTTTTATTAAAATATCTGCTATTTCATTGCCAATAATATCGTTTTCGATGATATAATATTCGAGGTGGATAAATATTTTAGCTTTGTTAAGTTCCTCTTTAATTTTAGGAAATGTTTCTACGCCGTTGTTAAGCACAATAACTTCATTGTTTATTGTTATTGGCGAAACATTATTATTAAAAAGTAGGTTAACAATTTTTTTATTATCCGTAAGTTGACGAGTTCCTTTCATGCTAGGAACGGTAATAGCGAATTTTTGTTTTATTACTAATTTCTCAAAATATTTATTTATTTTAAGCGAATTTTTTCTGTGCTTTTTCTTTTTTCTGCGTAAATTTTTACCTACAGAAAGATATAATATTACTCCTATAACTGGGATTATAAACATAATCATTATCCATGTAATAGATTTTACAGGATCATGTTTTGCGACAATTAATTTTATAATAAGGTAGGCGACAAAAACTATATATAATACGTAAAGTAGTATATATAAAGCTGTTTCTATCATTGAAATTGTTACCATATTTTTTAAAATTAGTCGTTCATAAGTAAATAGGCTTTGATAAAAATATCTATATTACCATCAAGCACTGATTGAATATTTGAAGTAGAAACATTTGTGCGGTGGTCTTTTATTATGCGAGTGTCAAGAGTATAACTACGAATTTGACTTCCCCATTCTATTTTTTTCTTTTTTCCCTCTTGATCACGTTGTGCAGAGAGTTTTTTCTCTAGTTCAATTTGATAAAGTTTACTCTTTAAAATACGAAGAGCGTTTTGTTTATTATCAATTTGAGAACGAGTTTCACTATTTTCAATAACTATTCCACTTGGTGCGTGATGAAGTCTTACGGCAGTTTCAACTTTATTAACATTCTGTCCTCCAGCCCCTCCCGAGCGGTAGGTGTCCCAAGTTATATCTCCCATATTTATATCTATCACAATATCATTATCTATTGCGGGAGTTGCAAAAACAGATGCGAAAGTTGTGTGTCTTTTTGCGTTCGAATCGAATGGCGAGATACGTATAAGTCTATGAACTCCATTTTCTCCTTTAAGATAGCCATAGGCATAGTCACCAACAATTTCTAACATTACAGATTTTACACCGATGCCATCTTCTTGAATATCTTGAATTTTTACTTTATAACCTTTATCTTCTGTCCAGCGTGTGTAAATACGTAAAAGCATATTTGTCCAGTCAAGAGCTTCTGTTCCTCCTGCACCAGCATTTATTTCGAGTATTGCTCCGAGTTTATCTTCTTCTCCAGAGAGCATCTTTTTGAATTCCAGAGATTCTATTTGTTGTATAAAATCTGCTTCAGCTTTTTCTATATCGTCTTCCGTTGCTTCTCCTAAAGTAAAAAAATCATTTGTCACTTCAAGATCATCAAGAGCTGTTTCAACTTTTTTGTATTTGTCTATCCAATCTTTTTCGAGAGCTATTTTTTTAAGTGTCGATTGTGCTTTGTCGCTGTCATTCCAGAAATCATCACTTTGGCAAATAATTTCTAATTCGTCGATGTTCTTTTTGCGTATATCGAGGTCAAAGAAACCCCCTTAACGTGCCAAGACGCTCTTTATATTCGTTTAAATTCATATATGATTTTTATTATGCGACACTGCATTCGAAACCTGCGTTTCTTACTTTTTCAGCTATGATATTAAGCTCTCCTTTACCTACTTTCTCTATAGTTTTAAGTGGAGTATCTCTGTCTAAAGAGTAAATCATCACTTGTGTAGGTTTAACTTGTTTTAGTACTTTTATCCAAGCAGAAACCTCTTTTTCAGTAGTGTTATCTATGGTTTCACCTTTGTTTTCGCCTCTTAAAAACATCGTTTGTATAATTATCTCTCCAGTAAAAAGAGCCATATTATCAAGGATATTTTGTAAAGAGTATTGTCCTATAGGTTCGTTTATTTGTGCAATTGTTTTGTCAAAAGCAGAATCTATTTTTAGAATAGCTCTGTCAACTTTTGCTAAAGCACGACGTACGCTCTCTTTTCCAAGCATTGTAGAATTGCTTAGAACAGCAATTTTTACATTTGGGAAAAATTCGTTTCTTAGTTCAATAGTTTTATTTATAATTTCCTCAAAATCGGGGTGCATGGTTGGTTCTCCATTTCCTGCAAATGTTATAACATCTAGAGGTTCTTTTTTTTCTGCTCTCTCTTTAAGAAAATTTTCAAGAGAAATTAAAACATCTTTTTTGTCGTTGAAATGAGGTTTTTCTGTGCTATGTTCATTATTTTTCGTCCAGCCACATTCGCAATATATACAGTCGAAATTGCATAATTTTGAGTGAGGAGATAATAGATTTATCCCTAGAGAAATGCCCAGGCGTCTGCTTTTTATTGGGCCAAATATAATTTTATCAAATAGTGCTGTTGCCATAGTTATAATTTTTTAACTCTAATTTTTCGTTCTATCTTTTGAGTTGTTATTGTTATTCCTTCAATAATTGCAAGGTCAATTTTCGTATTTTCTATCACGGAACAATTTTCTAAAGTGTCGTGTAGTAATTCTTCTAAAGAAATTGTAGGCTTTTCTTTTATCTTTTCAGAAAGCTTAATGTTTATATTATCTTGCTTTTCTAAAGTCATGGGAAAATCATACCAATCTCCACATGATACCAATATACCATTAAAATATTCAGTATTTGCTAAAATGTCAAAATTATTAACATCTTTTACAATATTAATAATTTTTTTTGACACTAAATCATAAGTTACCAAACAATTTTTTTCTACACCATTTTTACTTAATAAAAGTGGTGTAGCAATTTTTCTATTGTTTTCGTATCTTTCCATAGTGTTTTTGTTCAAGAATATTTACCCAATTTTCTTTTTCTTTATCCTTATAAACAAGAGTATCTGCTTTTACTCCCATAGCTTCTAAATTGAATGGAGTAACAAGAGTTCTATTTATTTTATCTGTATAGATGTTATTAAAGTCGTAAATAAAATTCACAGGAACATCTCTAAGGAACACTTCTGTCTCTACATCTTTAAATCTTGGTTTGAAGACAACTTTTATATTCCATATATTTATGTTGATATCTTTTTCTTTTCTTTTTTTGTTTTTCTTTTGTTTCTGTGTAAAGTTATGACCTGCTAAATATATTTCGAGTCTATTTTTTTTATGAAGATCTTTTACTACTAAAGTTTTTATAAAAGTTTTTCTTTTATCGTAACTTCTACTTCTTGAAATCCATGATGTATAGCGAGTGATTTTTTTATTTGAGAGTGTATCATAAAAATGAAACATCATATATCTATTATCAGGTTTTTCTTCGTCTTTTGTTTTATAGTCATATCTGATAATAAAAGATCCCTCTCTTTCAATTTCAATTGGAGGAATAAAATCCTTTATATCTTTGAATTTTTTTACAAAAATAGTGTCGGGATAGCTAAATAAAGTATCTGCAGTTTCTTGGTCGACATACTTAATCCACTTTTGACGTTTCGCAAAATCTTCTTTATATATTTTCTGAATTAAACTTACTTTTTTATTTGCTTTATCTACAGTATTCCAGATGACATCTGTTTTTCTTCGAGAATATTTATCTATAGAA
Organism: Bacteroidota bacterium; assembly: GCA_015222165.1. Taxonomy (GTDB): domain Bacteria; phylum Bacteroidota; class Bacteroidia; order Bacteroidales; family Rikenellaceae; genus JADFUS01. Next base: position 72,653 of record JADFUS010000042.1, on the reverse strand, counting down.
TATTCGACATCTTCAATAGTATATCCATATTTATCTAATATAGGATTATAATAATCTATAGTATCTTTAGCTCTTCTGTTTGGCTTCATAGCATTTTTAACATAGCTTTCTGTTAAAACAATCTCGCCAATCATATCTCCGAGTTCTTCCTCAGGAATAAGAGTTGGTTTGTCAAAATTGCAAGAACAAAGCAGAGTGCTTATAAAAAATATTGATATATATAGTCTATTATTCATTGTTAAAGTTCGTTTTTTTGTATGTTTTTACCTATGCTTTTTACAGTAAAGGCAGTTATCATATATGATAAAATTATTACTGTTATTACAGCAATTGCTGTGTCTACAATTGACACAATTACAGGATAACTATCTATTAACATAGATGCACCTTCTATTTTTACAAATCCAAAATGTTGTTGTAATAACGAAATCCCTAGTCCTACTATTGTCCCAAGGGCTACTCCATATAATGAAATATATAGTCCTTGATATATGAAAATCTTTTGAATTTCTTTGCGTTTTAGTCCAATTGTCGCTAGGAGTTTAGATTCGGCTTCTTTCTCTATCATCAACATAGCTATAGCTCCGATAAGTGTGAAAGATGCAATAATAAGAACCATTATTAAAATTATAAAAACAATGATTTTTTCTTGCTTCAAAATATTATATTCGGCTTGATTTTGTTCTTCTTGAGTTGTAGTTCTAAATTTTGAAAAACTATTTTTTGCCAATACTTTTTCAATATCCTTTTTTATAGTCAAGTTTGAAACTCCATTTTTACCTTTTATAAATAAATTTGTGATTTTATTTCCTTTTTCAAAAAGTTGTTTAGCTTTTGTAATAGGAATAATAACATAGCTTAATTCTGTTTTTGTGTCAAGAGAAAAAAGACCTGTTATGTCTAAATTCACGCTGTTATATAGAGGTAGCGGTAAAAAAGTAGGTGTGCTTTTTATTTTTGGTGAATAAACTTTTAGTCCACCGTCAAATACTCCTCCCATACCAAGTTCATGAGCCAAAGATAGCCCTATTAACGAGTTATTTGGGTCATAAGTGCCTTTGTAAATTATGCTATCAAGAGCAATTACTTTTCCAAAAAGAGAGTCTACGCCACGAATTTTGATGAATGATTGTTTATTCTTGTAAACAACCATTACATCATTTTCTATGACTTCAGAAATAGTTTCTATGTTCTTTATTTCCGATAACTTCTCAATTAGCTGTTCGTTTGGTGTAAAATACCGTCCTTCAGTGTTTTCAATTTTTATATCAGGCTCGAAAGTAGAGCTGAGATTTAAAACGAAATCGTTGAGTCCATTTTGCACAGACAGCAATATAATCATGGCTGCCGTAGGTACAGCAAGAGCCAAAAAGCTGACGATAGAGATGATATTTATAACAGAATGCGACTTTTTAGAAAAGAGGTATCTGTGAGCTATCCACCTTATCAGACGATTTTTTTTCATGATTATACTATATCTTTTAATCTTTATTTAGCAAGTAAACTATCTATATTTGCGACATATTCTAATGAATCGTCAATATGAAAAGTAAGTTTTGGAACAATACGAAGTTGTGTTCTTACTCTTTTGCCAAGCCACATTCTTAGTTGCCAATCATTAGTTCTCACACGTTCTAGAATTTCTTCACTTTTATCAAAAGGGAAAACGCTTAAATATATTTTTGCATAGCTCAAATCTGGAACAATACGAACTTGAGTTACAGAAACTACTGCTCCTCGAGTATATTCTTTTCCTTCTTTTTGAAATATATCACTTATATCACGCATAATTGAGCGTGATACTTTTTTCTGTCTCTGTGTCTCTTTTTCCATTATTTTTGTTGTTTTACTTTTCAGTATTTTTTATTCTTTTATTTTCCAAATCCTATAGGATATTCCTGCGGAGAACCTATATTGGCTTACTTGTGCTTGATAATATGTTGAAGTGGGGTAGTTTACGGGATTCTTATAAATATCATTAAAACCGAATCTGTAACGAGCTTCCGCACTTATAGTAATTCGTTTGGCAAAAATATAGGATATTCCTATACCTCCAATTGCGCCATATCCAAAACGATTATCTTTTAGGTTGCTATATTCATAATCCTGTGTTCGTGTTTCCCAAGCTGAGTTGCCAATATCGTTACCTATCCAACTCTCTTTGGAGCTTATGTCATATGAAATATAAGGTCCAAGATTTAAAAATATGTTTAATCTATCATTGTCTAAACTGTAATAAGCGTGCCACATTATTGGTATCTCTATGGCGTTTATCTTTCGAGTATATGATGAGTCAGATTTATTTTTTGCTAGCCAGCTAAATTGAGAAGTTGTATAATTCACATTAGCTTCTAAAGCATCTAAATATTTTAATTTCCCTTTATATAAGATTGACAATCCATATACAGGAACTCCGAAACTCGAGTTTTTCTCCCAAAAAGGGCGTGTCTCAATAGATCCTCCACCTACTCCGCCTCTTATACCTATATCAATACTTTGTGCATATATTATTGATGTAGATAATATAGTAACAAGGAGCAGAAGTGCTTTTAAAAATTTATTTTTCATCTTCTTTTTTTTCAGTATTTACAGTTTGCTCGTTAAGAATAGCCTCTTCTATTATTAAGGGAGCTTGAACTTTTTCTTTTTCAGACTCAATAATTTCATCTAAAGAAGGGTAGCTATTTTTAAAAAGAGCAACAGGGTCTATCTCTATAATGGTCTCTTTTTTCTCTTCAACAAGATTTAGTTCAGTGTTATTAGCTTTATATGTAGCAACTCTTTCAGGTTCTCTTCTTTCAACAAGCGATCCCATATCCAAAGTGTCATTTCTGTTAACGTCTTCGTATAGTTTAATCTTATATTTTTTAGGCATAATATATTCAAAAATATATTCTCCGCTATCCTTAGCAATAATGCTTTCTATTATTTTATTTGTACTATCTGCTAAGTTAATAATGTATTGTGGTAAGACAACTCCGCTATCTTTTTTAATTTTAACAATTATAGAGCCTGTCTTTTCGCTTTTTATAGTGTTGAATTTTAATTTTAAAGAGTCATTAACATTCCCTGCCAAATCTTCAATAGCACACGATGGTATCATCAATTCATAGTTTGCGTCAGCTTGAAGTTTAGCAATAACTCTCCAACGTGTCATATCTAAAGAGTCCATTATATATGATACTTTTATGATGCTAGTATCTTTGTCATTGTTTTTTATTTCAATATCATCAATGTCAAAAGAATCTTCGGTTCTTTTTTTCTCGCTAAACATTTTTAATTCTGTACGTATACTATCTAGCGTTGTTATAGGATAATCAAATATCAAAGATATTTCTGCATTAGGTCTAAGAGAAGAAGTAGAGCTAAGCTTAGTTATCAATCCACGAATAGTGTCGGTGCAAAGTTCGTCAATAAGTTTTCGTTGACGTATGCTATCAAGTTGAGCACTGTCATAAGTTATGCTATCTGTCGATAAGCTGTCTATAACAAGGCTATCTCTATTTAAAGTATCAACTTTTAAAGTGTCTTTTTTTGTAGGATATGTAAATACAGAATCCTTAGGTATCTTGCCTTGCTTTATAAGTTTTTTATGTTTTCTAAGAAGTTTCTTGAACTCTTTTCTTTTACGGCGTTTTACTATACGAGCGATTTTTCTGCTTATAGCTCCTTCATTCCAATCATATACATCATCAGAAAATTTCTGTAAAATAGTTCTTTTATCTTTTTCTTCGTCGGCATTCCCTTTTATGACATTTCCGTCAGCATCTCTTTTTACTTTAAAAAATAGTTTAAAATCGTAATGTTCAGGGACTTCAAGACCAAGAGTATCCAAAACACGATATACTATATAACCGTTTAGAGAGTCAGGTATATTCTTATCTCTAGCGTCTATCCATATATTTAAACTATCACGTTTATGGTTAAATTCTTGTATTATTTTAGATTGTTTTACGCTGTCAATAATAACAGAATCTACTTTTGCATTTTCTGCATTAAAGAGAATATTAATCTGAAATTGTTGTGGACGTTTTATATCTTTCACACTTTGAGGGAGGTTTGTTTTCTCCTTAAAAATATGATATTCAAATTGTGGAGTAGCATAAATTCTTTTACTTATAGGGTCGTTCCAAACTTTAAAAGAGGGTAGCGAAAGAGGATTGTAAGTTCTGTTGCTTATACCAATCATCTCAGAACCTGCTTCATAATTCCCACTACCATTTTCATCTTGTATAGCGTAAATTTTATATTCTATATCTTTTAAATTTGTAGCAAGAAAAACTCCTGAGCTATCTGTGCGTGCAATAGATATTGGAGCTGATTTAAAAATTGTTGAGTCTAATGTCAATGAGTCAGCTTTGCTATCATACAAAGCAACAAGAGCATTTATAACACTATCACCCGTTATAGCATCGTTAACTCTACCAGAAATAGCATATTTCTCAATCGAATTAGCGGTAGAAAATACATAATTATATCTTCTTGCGGGGTTGCCTTCGTTATTGTCTCTTATGGCTTGTCCGAAATCTATTTTATACGTTGTGCTATCTTCCAAAATAAGTTCATGAGGAAATTTTACTATTATAGATTTTCCTTTATTTATTACTTGTGGAGTAACATTCATAGGAGGTGAAAATATCACCTCTTTGTTTATATCTTTTAAAACAACATATTCGTTAAAAACTAAAACAATTTCTTTAGAATCGAAATTTGTTGTTAGGTTTGCAGGGGTCACCTTTATTAATTCTGGAGCTATTGTATCTTTTGGTCCTCCAACTGGAGCTGACGGACGAGCACATCTAGCAAAAAATGCTGATGCAAATAACAGAGCTACAATAATATACGGGTACTTAATATTTTTTATATTTGGCATGTTTAAATAGTCTATATTATTAGATGATACAAATATACTTCATTTTTTCGAAAAAAAAAGCATATATTTGTGGAGCTTATAAATAAAAAATAACTTCTTGTGGCAAAAACAAAAACAAAAATAATAATATACACTGATGGCTCTTCAATGGGAAATCCTGGAAGAGGAGGATATGGTGCAGTTTTAATGTCTGGAATATATCGTAAAGAACTTTCTCAAGGTTTTCGTCTCACGACAAATAATCGTATGGAGCTTTTGGCAGTTATCGTGGCTCTCGAAAAACTTAAAAATGATGGTTGTGATGTTACCGTATACTCTGACTCGAAATATGTTGTAGATTCTGTTCAGAAGCAATGGGTTTATAGTTGGGAGAAAAAAGGATTTAAGGATAAAAAAAATCCTGATTTATGGAGACGTTATTTGAAAATTGCTTCACATCATAACGTATCTTTTGTGTGGGTGAAAGGTCATGCCGATGTTCCCGAAAATGAACGTTGTGACAAACTCGCTACAACTTCTGCTTCATCAAATAATTTACTCATTGATGAAGGTTACGAAAATTCTATAAAAAAATAATTTATTCTTGTTTAAGGAGCTTCTTGTAGGTAGTGTCAATTCCTATAGCTCCAAGAGGTGCGGTGATAAGTATAGACAACACCGCAACTGTTAAAACAATATTTCCACAAGGTAATCCCATAGCTAGAGGTATTGAGGCTATGGCAGCTTGAACCGTAGCTTTTGGTAGGTAGGCTATGGCACAAAAAAGGCGTTCTTTAGCTTTTAAAGGTGTTCCTAAAAGACTAAAATAAACTCCTGCCATTCTAAATAAAAGCCCCATAAAAATTACTCCCAAAGCTGGTAATCCTGCCTCAATAGCAAAATTAATATCTACAGTAGCTCCAACAAGTACAAAAAGAATAATTTCGGCAGCTACCCACAATTTTCCAAATTTCTGGGATAAACGTGATGCTAAGATATCATGAAATTTTAATATTCCACTTCCCATACACATAACAGCAAGAAGTCCCGAAAGAGGAAAAGTCCCTTTTAGAGAGTGTTCCAGCGCGACGAATAAAAAAGATATACTTAATATTATAATGACTTTTGTAGAGTCACGCATATGAAATTTCTTAAACCATTTTGAAAGTGTCCACCCTGCAAGTAATCCTAAAATTATACCGTTTACAACCGCAAAAGGAATATTTATTATGCTCATAGCAGAAAAATTATCTCCAGTGGCAATGCCAGTAAATACAGTAAAAAGTACTATAACAAAAACATCATCTACAGAAGCCCCTGCCATTATCAGTTGAGGGATTTTTGCTTTTGTTCCCCATCTATTTTCTATAAGAGCAAGCATCTTCGGTACAATCACAGCTGGAGAAACCGCCGCCAGCACAGTACCCATTATTGACGCTTCTAGTATGCTTATACCTAAAAATTTAGGCGCAAATATTATAATACCTGCAATTTCAAAAGATGCAGGGATAAAACTCATTAATATCGCTGGTCTTCCAACTTGTTTTAAATCTTTAATATCTAGAGCAAGACCTGCACGTGTAAGAATAATTACAAGAGCAATTTGTCGTAAATCGGCAGATATATCTAGAAGTTGTGGATATAGAGCATTTAAAGCATAAGGTCCCAAAATTATACCCGTCATCAACATTCCTATAAGGCTAGGAAGTTTTATTTTGCGAGTAAGGTATCCCAAAGAGAGACCCATGAGAAAAATAAAAGCAACACTTGTTAACATCTTAATTTTGTTTTAATATTCATCACAAAAATAATATATTTTATCTATATAATCAATAAAAATAAATAATCTTTAAAAGGTGTCTAAAAAAAGCAGTTCTAAGAATAAGAAAATCCCAAAAGAATGGTTATCTTTGTGGCACAATTTTGTATACTTTTATTTTATGAAAGTTTATAAGATTGGTGTAATATGTTGAAAACAAATAAAATACAATAAATAATGGCTTTACAATGTGGTATAGTTGGGCTTCCTAATGTTGGGAAATCTACACTATTTAATTGCCTATCCAATGCGAAGGCTCAATCAGCAAACTTTCCTTTTTGTACTATAGAACCAAACGTGGGGGTCATAACAGTTCCTGATGAGCGTCTTATAAAATTATCTCAAATAGATAAAGCACGTAAGATTATACCTACAACAATAGAAATAGTTGATATTGCAGGATTAGTGAAGGGAGCTTCAAAAGGTGAAGGTCTTGGTAATAAATTTCTTGGTAATATTCGTGAAACTGATGCTATAATTCATGTTCTTCGTTGTTTCGAAGATGAAAACATCACTCACGTCGATGGAACAATAAACCCTGTTCGTGATAAAGAAATTATCGATACTGAACTTCAGTTAAAAGATTTAGAAACTGTAGAAAGTCGTATATTAAAAGTAAAAAAACAAGCTCAAACTGGTGGTGATAAAATTGCTAAACGCCTTTGGGAGATACTTATAAAATATAAAGATGCTTTGGAGCAAGGAAAATCTGCTCGTTCTGTAGTGTTAGATAAAGAAGATGCTCTTTTGGCTAAAGAATTTATGTTACTTACTGCAAAGCCTGTGCTTTATGTTTGTAATGTTGACGAGGGTAGTGCTGTAAGTGGTAATGCTTTTGTTGAGGCTGTTCGTGAATCTGTGAAAGACGAAAATGCTGAAATTATTATTATTGCTGCCGCTATAGAAGCAGATATTGCTGAGCTAGAAACATACGATGAAAGACAAATGTTCCTTGAAGAAATTGGTCTTAAAGAATCTGGTGTTAGTCGTTTAATTTGTTCGGCTTACAAATTGCTAGAACTTAAAACATATTTTACTACTGGTGAAAAAGAATCGCACGCTTGGACTTTTACTGACGGAATGAAAGCTCCTCAAACTGCTGGAGTTATACATACTGATTTTGAAAAAGGCTTTATACGTGCCGAAGTGATAAAATATGAAGATTATATAGAATATCGTTCTGAAGCAGGTTGCCGTGAAGCTGGTAAAATTTCTGTTGAAGGAAAAGGATACGTTGTTCAAGACGGAGATATCATGCACTTCCGTTTCAACGTCTAATTTTGAGTCGGAAAATAGAACTAAGAACTGCGTTGAATAGCAGATAAAAAAATACTCACATACATTATGTATGCTCCGTTTTTTTTACTTTGTTCGCCTTGTTCTTAGTCCTATTTTCCACCTCAAAAAGTGAATATATAGATTTGTGGTTAAAAAAATACTACTAAATAACTGTGTTGAACAGCAGATAAAAAAATACTCACATATATAAAATATATAGTATGCTTCGTTTTTTTATTTTCGCCTTGTTCATGTTTTTTAGCTCTATTTTCCACCTCAAAAAGTGAATATATAGATTTGTGGTTAAGAGAATACTACTAAATAACTGTGTTGAATAGCAGATAAAAAAATACTCACATACATAAAATATATAGTATGCTCCGTTTTTTTTTACTTTGTTCGCCTTGTTCATGTTTTTTAGTTCTATTTTCCACCTCAAAAATTGTGGTTAAGAGAATACGAATAAATAACAACGTTGGACAGCAGATAAAAAAATACTCACGTATGCTCAGTAGTTTTTACTTATGACCACATAAGATATTATATAAAAAAAAAGAAATATTAAAATATGGGAATACTAATAATAGTTGGACTTTTTGTTTTAGGGATTGGCTTGGGCTATATTCTTAGAAAAGTTATCAAAGAGTCGGTTGTTGCTAAAGTAACAACGATGATAATATACCTTCTGCTATTTGTTTTGGGTATATCCGTGGGAGGAGATGAGAAAGTTATGAATAATCTTCCTACACTTGGGCTTAATGCTTTAATAATCACTGCTGGTGCGATGTTGGGTAGTATGATTATGGCGTTCCTTGTCTATAAATTAATACAAAAACTTAAAAGGAAAAGAGAGTATGAAGGGTAGTTTAACAATTGTTTGTGTCTTTTTTATTGGAGTATTGCTTCAATTTTGGGTTTTTGGAACTGGACTGATAGAGAATGAAACAGTAAATATATTTGCTAAATTTTTACAGAATGAAAATTTAGGCTATTATACTATGCTTACACTTATGTTTTTTGTTGGTGTAGGAATGGGGTGCGATACAAAAGCACTTGATGCGTTGCGTCATCAAAGTCCTATAGTTATGCTTGTTCCAATAGGGACAATAGTAGGTACATTATTAGGTTCTGCGCTTATAACTCCTTTATTAAATGGGGTTTCTCTTTATGACAGTCTTGCTGTGGGGTCTGGTTTCGGATACTATTCTCTTTCGAGCATAACAATAAGTCAAGTAAAGGGTGCTGAGTTGGGAACTATAGCTCTTGTGTCTAATATAATGCGTGAAATATTAACGTTATTATTAACGCCTATTTTTGTAAAAGTTTTCGGTAAACTTGCTCCTATAGCTGCCGCAGGTGCGACAAGTATGGACACAACGTTGCCTATAATTTCCAAATTCTCGGGTAAAGAGTATGCTGTATTATCTATTTTCCACGGTATAATATTAACAATACTTGTTCCGATTATAGTTTCATTTTTCGTTGGATTATAAAAAAATAATATAATGAGTAAAGAAGTAAGAGTTCGTTTTGCACCAAGTCCAACAGGGGCTTTGCATATTGGAGGGGTCAGAACTGCCCTATATAATTATCTTTTTGCACGTAAAAACGGTGGTAAATTTATCCTTCGTATTGAAGATACAGATTCTCAACGTTTCGTAGAAGGAGCAGAAAAATATGTTATTGAAGCATTAAAATGGTGTGGTATTGAGATTGACGAAGGTGTTTCGGTTGGAGGACCTCATGCTCCTTATCGCCAAAGTGAGCGTAGTGCTATGTATCTTGCTTATGCCAAGCAACTTGTAGAAAATGATTATGCTTATTATGCTTTCGATACTGCTGAGGAATTAAAAACTGTACGTTCCGAATACGAAAAACGTGGCGAAACTTTCTCTTATAATGCTAAAGTTCGTGAAACTCTTGCTACATCTCTATCTCTTCCTGCTGAGGAAGTTGAACGTCGTTTGACAGAAGAAAATCATTGGGTGGTACGTTTCAAAATGCCAGTAAATGAAGATATACATATGACAGACATCATTCGTGGTGATGTAACAGTAAATAGTTCTACATTAGATGATAAGGTTCTTTTTAAGGCTGTAGATAAACTTCCTACTTATCACCTTGCAAATATCGTTGACGATTATCTAATGGAAATTTCTCACGTTATTCGTGGTGAAGAGTGGTTGCCTTCTCTTCCTCTTCATGTTATGCTTTATCGTGCTTTTGGGTGGACAGAATCTATGCCACAATTTGCACATCTTCCTTTGCTTCTTAAACCAAGTGGAAAAGGTAAGTTAAGTAAACGTGATGGTGATTCTTTAGGTTTCCCAGTTTTCCCTTTATTATGGAATGCTCCTGACGGAAGTGTTTCTAGAGGTTATCGTGAAGATGGTTATCTTCCAGAGGCATTCATAAATATGATAGCTCTTTTAGGTTGGAATCCAGGAACTGAGCAAGAAATTTTATCTATGGACGAGCTTATAGATTTGTTCTCTTTAGAAAAAGTTGGTAAGTCTGGTTCTCGTTTTGATCCTGAAAAAGCAAAATGGTTTAATGCACATTATATAAAAGAGACTCCAAATGAGGTTCTTGCAAAAGAGTTTAGCAAGGTTCTTGATGATAAAAAAATAGAGTGTGAAGATGCTAAGCTACTTAAAATTACAGCTATAGTAAAAGAACGTGCTTTGTTGATGACAGATTTTTGGGAGCTTGCAAGTTATTTCTTTATTGCGCCTACATCATATAATGAAAAAGTGTTTAAGAAATTTTATAAAGATGAAAATCCTGCACGTGTAGTTGAAGCATCTAAAATTATTTCTGAAGTTGAAGATTTTACGGGAGAAAATATCCACGAAGCTCTTCATCAATGGATTATGGCAAATGAATATCCTATGGGTAAAATAATGAATACTCTTCGTCTTGCTATTGTAGGAACAAATGCAGGGGCGGATTTGTGTCAAATAATGTCTATTATAGGTAAAAAAGATACTCTTGATAGAATAAATGCTATCGGACAATGTACAAAACTTTAAGAGAATATATATCTAAACTCGATGCTAATGGCGAGTTGTTGAGGGTTACGGAACAAGTAAATACTCATCTCGAAATTGCAGAGATTACAGATAGATTATCAAAACAGCCAAATGGTGGCAAGGCTATTCTTTTTGAGAATACGCCCGAAGGATTCCCTGTTCTTATGAATATGATGGGTTCTCCTCGCCGAATAGCTATGGCTTTGGGGGTCGATAAAGTAGAAGATTTTACTACTAAAATAGATGCCCTTTTTGATAAAGCAACTTCTCCGAAAAAAAGTTTTTATGATAAATTAAAGATGCTTCCTCTTCTTACGGAAGCGTCAAAGTGGTTTCCTCGTCGCAAAAAAGGGCGTGGAGCATCACAACAAATAGTATGGCAAGGCGAAGAGATAAAACTTTCTCGCCTGCCTATTCTTTTTTGTGCACCTCATGACGGTGGGCGTTTTATTACGCTTCCTATGGTTCATACTTTAGACCTTGAAACGGGTTGTAGGAATGTAGGAATGTATCGTATGCAAATTTTTAGCGATAACACTACGGGGCTTCATTGGCACAAACATAAAACGGGTGAAAGACACTATCAAGAATATAAAAAACGAGGTATAAAGCGTATGCCCGTTTCTATAGCATTGGGTGGTGATCCTGCTTACACCTACTCCTCAACTGCTCCTCTTCCCGATAATCTCGACGAATATCTTCTTGCTGGATTTATCCGTGGTAAAGCTGTGGAGCTTGTGAAATGTTTGACAAATGATATAGAAGTTCCTGCAGATTGTGATTTCGTTATTGAGGGTTATGTCGATGTTGACGAAGAAAAAGTTGTTGAAGGAGCTTTCGGCGATCACACAGGTTTTTACTCTTTAAAAGATAAATATCCTCTATTCCATGTTACGTGCATAACTCATCGTAAAGATGCGGTTTATCCTGCGACAATAGTTGGTATTCCTCCTCAAGAGGACGCTTATATTGCTCAAGCTACAGAAAAGATTTTCCTTTCGCCTATAAAAGCGATTATACAACCAGATATAAACGATATGTGGTTGCCTATGGAGGGTGTGGCACATAATATGGCTTTCTTAAATATTAATAAAAGTTATATTGGTCAAGGAACAAAAGTAGCAAATTCTATGTGGGGAGCTGGTCAGATGATGTTTAACAAATTTTCTGTTATAACATCTTCATTATCTGGTAAACTCAGTAATCTCGAAGAACTTAAAAAAGTTGTTAATAATATATCTATTCCCGAAGATGTTATTTTTTCTAAAGGTCCTTTAGATGTTTTAGACCATACCGCTCCAGTATTGGGTTATGGTGGTAAAATGGCTTTAGATGCTACAGAAAAACTTGAAGGAGAATATATACGAGAAAATGTTCCGATGGTCTATAGGGCTGTTACGGGCTGTGACGAGATAGAAGATATAGTAGCCTTAGAAGATTGGAGTGTAATAATTTTAAAAGTTGCACGAGATGTCGATTTTAAAGTATTGGCAAAATGTTTTATAGAAACAAATAAAGTTAAAGGGGTAAAGTTTATATTAATGTTCGATAAAAACGTGCCTATAGCAGATTATTCAACCCTTATGTGGTTGTTAGGAAATAATTGTGATGCTGTCAGAGATACAGCGGTTGTTTATAATACGCTTGTTTTTGATGCACGAGCAAAGTTCGGAGGAATAAATGGTTTCTCTAGAGAATGGCCAAATGTTGTCACAATGAACAAAGAGACAATAGAGCTTGTAGATAAACGTTGGAAAGATTATAATATAGGAGATTTTATAGAGTCGCCTTCAAAAAAACATCAACAATTAGTTTGGAATGATGCTGAAAAAGTTGATTAACATAATAAAAGAGTCAGTTAGATTCTCAAAGCAAGAGTCAAAAGCGCTATCAATAATAGTGGTTTTGTCTCTTCTACTTTCCTTAGCCTATAAATATCTTTAAAAAATAAAGGTAATTTTGTAATTTTAATCAGATATGTTTTTATTATAAATAAATAAAGGATATATTTGTGTATTAACTAAGAATATAACTATGAAAATAAATAATATACATTTTGTAAATTATAAAGGATTTAAGGATGTTAAAATAGATTTCAATGATAGATTGACAGTCATTGTTGGTGATAACGGAGGAGGTAAAACATCTGTTCTCAATGGTTTAGTTATTTGTTTTAGTTGGATAATTGCAAGAATAAAAAATTCAAAAGGTGCTGGGTTGTATATTTCTGAAAATGAAATAAGTAATGGAGAAAGAGATTCAGAAATAATAGCTAATTTTGATGAAATAGAAAAATTTATTATTACTAATAGAGCAAAATCTGGTATAGTAAAAAAGAAAACAAATTTTTTAGAAAATTTAACTTCATATACTTCTTTAATCCAATCGGAAATAGAAAAAAAAGAATTTTTAACCCCTTTGCCTATTTTTGCTTATTATGGAGTTAGACGTGCAGTTATTGATGTCCCCTTACGAGCTAAAAATGTGAATTTTAGTCTTTTAGATACTTATAATAGTAGTCTAAATGGAGATGCTAATTTTAAATCTTTTTTTCAATGGTATAGAAATCAAGAGGATATAGAAAATGAAAGGATAAGAAATAATATTATTGAAATTTCATACAGTTCTTTTATTGATGGTAAAAGGCATATGGTGGGAAGTTCACATATTAGAGAACTAAATACTGTAAGAAAAGCATTGAAAATATTTTTACCTCATTATAAAAATATTAAAGTTCAACGTTCTCCTATTAAAATGACAATAGAAAAAGATGGAAAGAAAATTTTCGTGGATCAATTATCAGATGGAGAAAAAATTTATATAGCATTAATAGGTGATTTGTGTAGAAAATTGGTATTGGCAAATCCAACTTTAAAAGATCCTTTACAAGGAGAAGGTATAGTGTTGATAGACGAAATAGATTTGCATTTACACCCAAATTGGCAAATTGAAATAGTTCCTAAATTGATAGAAGTATTTCCTAATGTCCAATTTATTGTTACAACACATTCACCTCATGTTATTAACAGTGTAAAAAAAGAGAATATAAGAATAATTAAAAATGATAGTGATAATATAGAAATTTCGAATAGTGATTCTGTATATGGATTGCCCTCTTCTATAATTTTGAAAGATGTTATGGGAATGAAAAATGATATTCCAGAAGAAGTAGCAAAGCAAATTGCCAAAGTTTATGAATTATTATCAAAAGATAATTTTGAAGATGTAAAAAAGGAATATTTTAGATTAGTAAATATTTGTTCTGATTCTCCAGAATTAGTAAGAATTCGTAAAATAATAGAATTTAAATTTGATGAAAGATTATAATGAAATTTATTATAAAAAATAAAATAGAACCAATTGAATTTACCGATTGGAAGAATAATAATCCAAATTTGAAGTATAATGATTTGAAGAATCCAGAAAAAGCAATTTTAAAGGATTCTTTAATTTGTGAGCAAAAAAAATTGTGTTGTTATTGTGAGTGTAGATTAATAAATGATGATTCTAATATAGAAAGGGAAGGTTCTAATATAGAAAGGGAAGATTCTCATATAGAACATTTTAGACCTAAAGATAATTCTATGTTTCCAGAATTGCAATTCGAATATACTAATTTATTTGCTTCGTGTACAAAGAATAAAGGACAATGTTCTTCAGATAAAGAACATTGTGGACATAAAAAAAGTAATTATTTTTCTGATAAATTAATATCTCCTTTGGAAAAAGATTGTGATAAGCATTTTATATATAGTTTAGAAGGAGAAATATTACCAAAAGATGAAAACGATGATAGAGCAATTGAAACTATAGAAATATTAAATTTAAATTCTGAATTATTAATAGAAAAGAGAAAAGAAATAATTGATTTTTTATATGAGCATATATTAACTTTAGAAGAGGAAATTTCAAAGCATTTAGCAGAAAAAAATAATACTTTAGGTGAATTTTATAGCATGGTTGATTCTTTGTTTAATAAAAAACTACATTCATAATTTTAGTTATGAATGTAGTTTTATTTTAGGGTAAATCTATTTATTGGAAGAAAGAGAAATTTACACTTCCGTAGGTGCGTTTCTCTTTGAAGTGAGGGTGTGACGAATAATCTTTATCTTTCGAGTGTTCGAAAATAAATAATCCTCCTTCGTTTAATAATTTTTTTTCAAATATTAAATTTGGAAGTTCATCAATGCCTTCTAATGCGTAGGGAGGGTCAGCAAAAACAACGTCCCACGTAGCTTTAAATCTTTTTATAAATACAAAAACATTGGTCTTCACCACTTTCATATTTTCTATTTTCAGCTTCTTTATGGTCTCTTCAATAAATCTACTATGATGAAAATCCATCTCTATAGTAGTTACTTGTTTAGCTCCTCTTGACGCAAATTCATAGCCTATGCCTCCAGTTCCTCCGAAGAGGTCTAGTACATCGCACTCTTCATAGTCGAGCCTATTATTTAGTACGTTAAATAAGTTTTCTTTGGCAAAATCTGTTGTAGGTCTTGCTTTAAAGTTTGAAGGGGGACTTATTATTCTTCCTCCAAATTCTCCACTGATAATTCTCATTATAAGTAATTTTGTTCAAAATAATTTTGCGATTCTATCTTATCCATTTTCTTAATATATTTTTTAGAAACAGAAGCTATTTTTTCTTCATAGTCAAAAAGACACTCTGTTTTTTCAATATTAAATTTGGAATTTATTATAGAAAAGATTATTTCCATTTTGTTAGAGTCACAATTTTTTATGCTATCCATGGCAACGAGCTTTTTGTTCTCATATATTGCATAGCATAACGTGTTATTATGGATAGACAAATATAGAGCTGTTTTCCCATTTTGAGTTGTTCTCCATTGCCCATATTCAACAAGAAATTGCAGAGTATGAACTATATCCACCATCGGAGATGTAGCACGAATTTTTTTGATTATACTATTATCTATAACGTATATATACATTATATTGCAAGAAGACGAAGTTATTATTTTTTCATTTTCTTGACAAATAATATTTTTTGCATATAGATAGTCATTATCTAAAGCAGAATCATATAAATCTTTAGGTATGGCAACATACCTATCAGAACAGAATATAAGATTTGTGTGATCGTAAAGCAAATCGCTCTCTTGATCTGTCAAAAGTGATATTAAGTTTGAAGCCTCCTCAACAGTGTTGATAGTGAAGTTCATATAATATCCCGTATCATGACGATAAAAAGAAAGTCCACTCAGAGAATACTGAATGGACAAACTATATGATGAGTTCACATTCAGTTTTTTTGGTCTTTCACCGTTAAGTGAAAACTGTTCTTTTAGTTTAACTATATCTTCCATAGTATAACTTTTAGAAATTACTGATTTTGATTCCTCCAATTTATTAAAATTAATCTTCCCAGTTACCGGCATCATTGTTTGGCTTATCTAAAGAACCAACTTTTAGACCAGGATATTTATCCATAGCTTTGTAAGTATCGTATAGGTTGATGATTTCTTGATCTTGTTTCAAATCTTTTAAGAAAGACATCAACGATGCTTTAGCTTCAAAAATAGGAACAACTACAGATGAAAGTCCAGTTTTTACTTCTGTTGCACCAAGTTCAAACTCTTTTTTATTGCTAAAAGGAATATAACGAAGATTTTCAAAGTCAACAATACGACCTGAGAATACAGTATCTTTAATAGCGATTGTTACTTTTTCAACTTTCACAAGACCTTTTGCGACAGCAACTGAATCATCTTCAGAACCCATAGCTCTTTCATAAACTAAAGAGTCGTTTTTAAGGAAATTGATAAGTGTATCGAAGCTTCCAGTATATTTGTTGTAATTACGTTTGTAAGCTTTCTCAGCTTCACGAATGTCTTTTAAACTTTGAACAACCTCTTTTTGACGAGAGTCTAATGATGCTTGAAATTCAAGAGAAGCAGCTGGAATACGGTATGCCCAGTATGCAAGACCTATAATTACAATAAGTAAACAGGCTTTTAAAATTGTTTTCATTTTAACGATTTTTATTTTTTTATTATTTATTTTATCTTATTTCTTGATAAAGTTTAATGCAAATTTATTGTTTTCATATGCATTGCTCTGCAAAGTTATAAAAAAAAGGATATGATGATAAATAAAAGTCAATTTTTTTAAAAAAATATTTATTGAAAGATTTATATTATCTTTACACTCTTATGTTATCAAAATTTATAGAAAATAAAATATTGCACCATTTTAGTTTTGATGCTACAGCTGACCAACAACATTTAATATCTGTTTTGGGTGAATTTGTGGCAAGTCAAAATGATAGCCGAATCATGGTTGTCAATGGTTATGCTGGAACGGGTAAGACGTCGATAATATCGGCTTTGGCGAAGACTTTTAAGGAGATGAAAATAGAGCATTTTATGCTTGCTCCTACGGGGCGTGCTGCCAAGGTTATGAACTATTATTCAGGTTACGAAGCCCTTACTATTCACAAGAAAATATATCGTCAAAAATCTGTTACGCAAGAAGGTTTTGTTCTTGATTTCAATAAAACACGTGATGCTTTTTTTATTATAGATGAAGCATCAATGATTTCGACTTCGAGTTATGAAAATAATATTTTTGGTAGCGGTAATCTCCTTGAGGATCTTTTTAATTATGTCTCGTTAGGAGAAAATGGAAAGATAATATTTATTGGTGATAAAGCCCAGCTTCCTCCCATTGGTAGCGATTTAAGTCCTGCTTTAGATATAAATGCTCTTTCTGTCTATGGTAAAGTTAATTTTGTGGAGATGCGTCAAGTTGTGCGTCAGAATAAAGATTCTGGGGTGCTTTTTAATGCTACAGCGTGCAGATTATTGATAGAACAGCGATTATGTAAAATACCAAAATTCGATTTATCATATCCAGATTTTAAACGCATAGGAGGAGAAGATTTTATAGAAACTCTTGAAGATGCTTATTCAAAATATGGACAGGAGAATTGTATAGTAATAACTCGTTCAAACAAACAAGCAAATCGTTTTAATCAAGGTGTTCGTTCAAGAATTCTATATCAAGAAGAGGAGTTAGATTCTTCGGATATGGTTATGGTGGTGAAGAATAATTATCATTACTCTTTAAATTTAGATGAAGAGAAAAAAGATGGCGATTTTATAGCAAATGGAGATATAGCAATGATTAGAAGAGTCCGACGCTATCAAGAGTTATATGGTTGCAGATTTATCGATGCTACGTTACGTTTCCCAGATAGTGACGATACAGAGATAGATTGTAAACTTCTTTTAGATACGCTTTCTGCCGATACTCCGTCATTAAGTTCACAGCGAAATAAAGAGCTTTTTTATGCTGTTGAGGAAGATTATGCTTATATACCAACTAAGCGTGAGCGATATAAAAAAATGAAACAAGATCCTTTTTTAAATGCTTTACAAATTAAGTTTGCTTACGCAGTAACTTGTCATAAAGCTCAAGGGGGACAGTGGGACGCTGTGTTTATAGATAGAATGTTATGGAGTAGTGAAAATATGAGTGTAGATTTGTTACGTTGGTTATATACAGCTATTACACGAGCTAAGAAGGAGGTTTATTTATTAAATTTCCCTGATGATTTTTTTTGTGATTAATTGGCACATAGTTTGCGGTATGATTAAGAATATATTATTCTTTTTTAAACCTTAAAATTTAATACTATGCTACTACCAAAAAAACATCAAATGTGGTTGCCAAATATCTTAAATGATTTTATGGGCAATGAGTGGATCGCAAAAACAAATGATAGCTCTCCAGCGATAAATATTATTGAAAATGATGAGAATTATCATATCGAAATTGCTGTTCCTGGAATGAGTAAGGACGATTTTTCTTTAGAGATTAAAAATGATAATGAACTTATCGTAAGTATGGAGAAAGATTGTAACAAATATTCAGAAGGTAAGGTTATGGACGATGATGCAAAAGATTGCGAAAGTAAAGATTGCAAAGATAAAGATTGTGATGATGACGATGATGATAAAGGTCGTTACCTTCGTAGAGAATTTTATTACTCACGTTTTAAACAAACTTTGCTTCTTCCAGAAAATGTAGATAAAGATAAAATATCTGCAAAACAAGAAAATGGAGTGCTTTATATAGACATTCCTAAAATTATTGAGAGTGTTCCTTTAGAAAAAACTACAAAAATAAATATTAAATAAAGGTATATACTTTTATGATGAAGGTCTGATATGCAATTTATTTTGCTGTCAGACCTTTGGCTTTTGATGAAAAAAATCTATCTTTGTAGGAAACGTTATGTAGAGTGTTAAACTCGTTTTATAAATAACGTTTATAAAAAATAATCTTATAATGATAGATAGACAAACCGTTGAAAGAATATACGCTTCGGCCGATATAGTCGATGTTCTTAGTGATTTTATAACACTTACTAAAAAAGGTGTTAACTATCAGGCGTGTTGTCCTTTTCATGATGAAAAAACTCCTTCTTTTGTTGTCTCTCCCTCAAAAGGCTATTTCAAATGTTTCGGTTGTGGAAAAGGTGGTAACGTTACGTCTTTTCTTATGGAACACGAAAGTATGTCATATCCTGAAGCTCTGAAATATCTTGCCAAAAAATATGGCATAGAAATTAAGGAAAAAGAGATGACTCCCGAGCAGGTGGAGGCAAATAACGATCGAGAAAGTATGATGGTTGTTACGGCTTATGCAAAAGATTTTTTTAGCAATAAATTAATAAATAGTTCGGAAGGTAAAAATATTGGGCTTAGCTATTTTCATGAGCGAGGCTTCTCAGATGCTATAATAGAAAAATTCCAGCTTGGATATTGCCCGTCAAAAGGAGATTTGATGACATTAAAGGCTCTTGAAGACGGCTATAAAGAGGAATTTCTTATTAAAACAGGTCTTACCATAAAACACGATTCACGTGGCTATTATGATAGATTTACTGGTAGAGTAATGTTTCCAATTCACTCTCTTAGTGGTCGAGTAATTGGTTTTGGTGGGCGTGTGATGTCTTCCGAAAAAAGTAAAGCAAAATATCTTAACTCTCCAGAATCAGAAATATATCATAAAAGTTATACCCTTTACGGAATAAATTTTGCTCGTAAAGAGATAGTTAAACAAGATAGATGTATTCTTGTTGAGGGTTATACCGATGTAATATCTATGTTCCAATCGGGAGTTGAAAATATCGTAGCATCTTCAGGAACATCTCTAACAACTGACCAAATAAAACTTATAAAGCGTTTTACAAACAATATCACCGTTATATATGATAGTGATTTTGCTGGTATTAAGGCTTCTTTGCGAGGTATTGATATGATACTTAGCGAGGGTATGAATGTTCGTGTGGTGATGATGCCTGAGGGTGAAGATCCAGACTCTTTTGCACGAGCGCACTCCTCAACCGAGACAAACGATTATTTAGTTAAAAATGAAGAGGATTTTTTATCTTTTAAAACAAAGTTACTTATAAGAGATACAAAAGATGACCCTATTGGTCGTGCTTCGGTCATTACAGACGTAATAACTTCAATATCAGTTATTCCAGATGCTATTATTCGTTCTCAGTTTATAAAAGAGTGTAGCACATTATTAGAAGTTGATGAGGCTCTTGTAAATCAAGAAGTAACAAAAAAATATATTTCTAAAAAATCGGGTGGTACGGGTTTAAGTGCTTATAATAAAGAGTTTAAGCAAACTTATAAACCTATAGGACAACCTGTTGTAATGCCAGTTTATTCACAAACAGATGATGTTTCTGAACTCGAAAAAGAGTTGCTTATATATCTTCTTCGATTTGGTGATAAGAGCATTGTTTACACAGTTCCCCACCAAGAACCAGTCTATCTTAATGTCGCACATACGATCATAGACGAGTTGGAGATTGATAATATAAGTTTTACAAATAAAACTTATAATACCATTCTTCAAGAGTATAAAGAGATATTAAAAACTGCCGAAGATGAATTTGAACAAAGAGAGGAGTCAGAAGGTGAAGATGAAAACGATGACGAAAAAGAGGTTGAAAAACCTAAAGTTACAGCTTCGGATTTCATAAACCATAGCGATCCTAAGGTGTGTGATTTTGTTATTGATATCATGACTCGAGAAGATAAATATCGTTCAAGTAAAATATGGCAAAAATTTAATATCGTAGAAAGTGTCAGTGAAGAATATGTTCCAAATTTAGATATTGTTGTCCCTAAGACGTTAGCACTATACAAGTTACGTTTTATAGAAAAGATTATCAAGGAACTTGTCCAAGAGCTTAAAAAAAGTGGGGATATGAATATTCTTAAACAAATTGATGCTCTAAACGAAAGTCGAAAAATGATTAATAAGCAATATTCAAGAATAGTATAAATGACAACTTATGTTAATGTTCTTCTCCCATTATATTTAGACAAACTGCTTATCTATAGAGTGCCAGATCAGTGGCAAGGGCAGGTTGTTGAAGGAGGACGTGTTGCCGTAAGTGTAGGAAAAAGGAAAGTTTATTCTGCTATTGTTATGAGTATTAAAAATATAGAAGAAGATTTCCCCGATACTAGAATCAAAGATATTATAGAAGTAATAGATTTAAAACCTATTGTTACAGTCCCTCAAATAAGATTGTGGCAGTGGATTTCGGACTATTATATCTCGACAATGGGTGAGGTGATGAAGAATTTTCTTCCTACAGCTCTTAGAATTAGTGGAGAGTTGGAAGATGGCATTACTCACTATCGACACAAGGAGAGTGTGATTTCAGATGTTAGATTATCAACGTCGGATTCTCTTCGTGATGAAAATATACAAACTCTAAGTCGTTCACCAAAACAGAAAGAGGCTTTTCTAAGTCTTCTAAAATTTGGAGAGTTGAAAGGTGAGAATATAGAGATATGGAAAAGTGAATTGCTTAAACACGATGCAGGTTCTACTGCTTTAAGAGAGCTTGTTAAGCGTGGTATGCTAAGTCAAAAAGAGGAGTTACGCCCTCGAAATTACCAAGTTAAAGAAAAAATAGATATTTCTGCAAATCTTAAAGTTTTGACAGATATCCAAAAAGTAGCTAGTGAAAGTGTTAGCTCTTTTTTGGGTGAAAAAAAACCTGTTTTGTTGCATGGTATTTCAGGCTCAGGAAAGACAGAAATTTATTTGCACCAAGTGAAAACGGCTGTTGATAATGGGTTTCAGGCGTTAATTCTAGTTCCAGAGCTTGCTTTTTCGACCCAGCTTTCTAAACGTATTCTTAGTGCTTTCCCAAGTGATGTTGCGACTTATACCTCTCAAGATAGTGCTCTTAAAAGATTTTCTACTTATCAAAAAATCCTTAATGGAGAAGTCAAAATTATTGTGGGAACACGTGTTGCCGTTGGTCTTCCTTTCGATAATTTAGCTATTGTAGTTGTCGATGAAGAACATGATTTGAGCTATAAACAGTCTGATAAACGTCCTTATTTTAGTGCTAGAGATTGTGCTTTGGTAATGCAAAATATTTATGGTTCATCAACGCTTCTTGTTAGTGCAACCCCATCAATAGAGAGCTTTTATAATGTTGAAATGGGTAAATATGCCATTGTTAAGATTGATAAAAGATATAACGAAGCTCCAGATCCTAAAATAAAAATTATAGATAGACGCCATATTGCTCTAAAAGATAAGCAGGTATATGGTTATCGTTTTGATACACGTTATTTTAGTAAATATATGCTTACTGAAATTGGTAAATGTATGGAGCGTGGAGACCAAACATTAATACTTCATAACAGACGTGGATTTGCTTCGTATATGGAATGTAGCAATTGCGGATATATACCAAAATGTACTCAGTGTAATGTGTCGTTGACTTATCACAAACAATCTATGATGCTCGAATGTCACTATTGTGGTGAAAGACGAAAAGTTTTAGATTTGTGTCCTAAGTGTCGTGCGAATATGGTTTTGCATGGTATAGGTTCAGAAAATGTAGAGGAAAAATTGGATAAATATTTTCCTTTGGCTTCTATAGCTAGGCTTGATGGAGACGCCATGAGACGAAAAAAAGATTTTGCAGATACGCTTTCAGCAGTTGAAAAAGGTGAGAAAAAATTGGTCGTGGGAACACAAATAATAACCAAGGGATTCGATTTTCCTAAGGCTACACTTGCTTGTGTTGTCAATGTAGATAATATTCTTAATTTCCCAAATTTCCGTTCCGAAGAGCGTACTTACCAAATAATGACGCAATTCGCAGGTCGTACTTCTCGTAATGTTGCGCAAGGAGAGATGATTATCCAAACTTCACAGCCCGAAAATCCGCTTTTTCTTCAAATAAGAAATAACGATTATCTTTCTATGTATCGTCATGAAATTGAGGCACGTACTGTTTTTAATTATCCTCCAATATGTAAAATGATACAAATTACTGTTAAATGTGTTGATAGTGAATTATTATCTTCGGCATCACAAGATATTGTAACTTCTTTAAATTCAGGAGTCAAGATGATTTCTTGTTCTTTAGAATCTCCGTTAATAGATAAAATTAGAGGTTTTTATATAGAAAATATAACCGTTAAATTATTGAAAATAGGGTTTCTTCCAGCCAAAGAGTCCATGGCTAAAATTATTCAGCAGATAGTGAAAAAATATAAAAATAAAGTTATTGTGAGTGTAAATGTTGATTGTTAATTTATGATAAAATATAATTTTTCAATTTATCATTATTCAAAATTTTACCATCACTTGTAATAACTTCTTCTTCAACCATTTCAGAAAAACTTCGTGCTATAGAGGGACGAGCTACGCCAAAATATTCAGCAAGTTCTTTTTGATTTAATTCCAAATCAAATAGTCCGTTTTTTGCTCGTTGCAAAATATAATATGCCAATTTTCCTTTTATAGTTTTTATAGATAGTAGCTGTAATCTTTCAGATAAAAAATGCGTTCTATTGGCGTTAAAAGCCATATAACTTTTAAAAAATGATTCGTTTGTAGATAGCTGTTTCATGACAGATTCTTTAGAAATAAGAGCAACTTCACACTCTTTACTAGCAATAACATCAACGGGAAAACGATTGTTGTCAGCAAATAGAAAAGCTGGAGCAAGAGGTCGAGGAGCAACAATAGTTTCAACTCCCAAAATTCCACCACTTTCCGTAATCATCTCTGTTTTAACGCTTCCCTCGCTTAAAATATATAAATAATCTACCATATCACCTTGTCTAGCAATATAATCTCCTTTTTTATAGTTTTTTATAATAGCATCAAGAGAGTTAAAATATTCCTCACGTTCCTTTTTTGATATTTTGCCACATCCAAGGCATTGTTCTAAATTCATAGAGTCATTAATTAGATACCAAAGATATAATATTTCCGATAAAAATGCTAAGATATATTAATAATTAATTTCGTTATAATTCTAGCATAGTATTTGTGTTCATACTTATAAGTAGTTAATTTTCTGTTAGTTCATACTTAATGATAAGTATGTCTTTTTCTATGCAATAATCGATATTAAAATTTATATAGTTTTCTAAAGTGTAACAACTGTTACACATCTTCAAAAGCAGTATTCATATCTTTGTCTTAAAATAATGAGTATGAAAAGAACAATAATAAAAATAGACGAAACTTTATGTAATGGTTGTGGTGCTTGTGTTAAAGGGTGTCACGAAGGTGCTTTGCAGATGATAGATGGCAAAGCTCGTATCATTAGCGATTTGTTTTGCGATGGATTGGGAGCTTGTATTGGTGATTGTCCAGTTGGTGCTATAGAGCTTGAAGAACGTGAAGCAGAGCCTTATGACGAGCGTATTGTTATGGAGCGTATGATTCCTAAAGGTGAAAAAACAATTATTGCACATCTTACCCATCTCCGAGATCACAATGAAACTGAGTATTATAATCAAGGAGTTGAAGTATTAAAAGAAAAAGGATTAGATATTTCTGTGCCAGTTAAAGAGCCTTTACAATCTAAATCTTCTTGTGGAAGTTGTCCTGGTGAAAAGGAGATGTCTTTTGCTCCAAAAGCAGTGACAATGACGGTTTCTTCGGTTTCACAGATTTCTCAACTTCGTCAGTGGCCAGTTCAGTTACATTTGTTAAATCCTCAAGCGAGTTATTTTCAGGGTGCAGATGTAGTATTGGCAGCAGATTGTACAGCTTATGCTTTAGGCGATTTTCATAGCCGATATATTAAAGGAAAAATTATTGCTATAGCTTGTCCTAAGCTCGATTCAGGGAAAGAAAAATATATAGAGAAGTTAATTTCTATGATAGACGATTCGCAAATTAACACACTTACAGTCATAATGATGGAAGTGCCATGTTGTGGAGGTTTGCTTGGTTTAGCTCATACAGCGATATCACAAGCAAAAAGAAAAATCCCCGTTAAACAAATTGTTGTTGGAATAAAGGGTGATGTATTAAAAGAAGAGTGGATTTAATAACCTAAAATTATAAAATTATGTTTTGTTATCAATGTCAAGAAACAGCCAAAGGAACTGGTTGTACAATAAAAGGTGTTTGTGGAAAAGATTCTGAAGTTGCAGAATTACAAGACCTTTTGATATATATTTTGAAAGGAATTTCAAAAATAACAGTAAAATTACGTGCTAAAGGTGTCGAGTTGCCAAAAGCAAATAAGATAATTATAGACGGAATGTTTATGACTATCACAAATGCGAATTTCGATAAAGATAGATTTGTTACTAAAATTAAAGAGGCTTATTTAGTACGTGCGGAAGCAAAAAAAGCGTATGAAAAATTAGGACTACAACTTGTTATAGATTGTGATTGTCTGACTTTTAACGGTCAATCTATCGAAGAGATGGAGAAAAAAGCTAAAACTATTGGTGTCCTTTCAACAGAAAATGAAGATATTCGTTCATTGCGTGAGTTAGTTATTTACGGTACAAAAGGAATTTGTGCTTATGCAGAACACGCTTTTAATCTTGATTTTGTAGATAAGGGTATAAGTGCTTTTATTCAAGAAGCTCTTGTGGCTACGACAAATGACGATTTGACTGTTGATGAGCTTATAGCTTTGGTTTTGAGAACTGGAGAATATGGTGTTAAAGTCATGGCTTTGTTAGATAAAGCAAATACTACAGCTTATGGTAATCCAGAAATTACAAAGGTTAGTTTAGGTGTTCGTAAAAATCCAGCTATCCTTATAACTGGTCACGATTTAAGAGATATGCAAGATCTTCTTGAGCAAACTCAAGGAACTGGTGTTGACGTATATACACATAGCGAGATGCTTCCAGCGAACTATTATCCAGCATTTAAGAAATACGATAATTTTGTTGGTAACTATGGTGGTTCTTGGTGGAGTCAAACTACAGATTTCGAAACTTTTAATGGTGTGATATTGTTTACAACAAATTGTATTGTTCCGCCTCGTGCTTCCGCAACTTATTCGGACAGAGTTTATACTACTGGTTCGTCAGGGTTTAAGGGATTCACTCATATTGCAAATCGTAGAGAGGGAGGTTCAAAAGATTTCTCACAACTTATAGAACACGCAAAAAAATGTGCACCTCCAATAGAAATTGAAAAAGGTGAGATTGTAGGTGGTTTTGCTCATGCACAGGTTTTCGCTCTTGCCGACAAAATTGTTGATGCTGTGAAGAGTGG
Organism: Bacteroidota bacterium; assembly: GCA_015222165.1. Classification (GTDB taxonomy): domain Bacteria; phylum Bacteroidota; class Bacteroidia; order Bacteroidales; family Rikenellaceae; genus JADFUS01. The sequence continues at coordinate 46,099 of JADFUS010000042.1, read as the reverse complement.
TGCTATACGTAAATTCTTTGTTATGGCAGGGTGTGATGGTCGTATGAAGAGCCGTGAATATTATACAGAATTTGCAAAAAAACTACCTAAAGATACGGTTATTCTAACAGCGGGTTGTGCAAAATTCAGATATAATAAATTGCCTCTAGGAGATATTAACGGTATACCAAGAGTTTTAGATGCTGGACAATGTAATGATAGTTATTCGTTGGTTGTTATAGCTATGAAGTTAAAAGAGATATTCGAGCTTAACGATATAAACGAGTTGCCAATAGCTTATAATATAGCGTGGTACGAGCAAAAAGCAGTTATCGTATTGCTTTCATTACTTTATTTAGGAGTGAAAAACATTCACTTAGGACCAACACTTCCAGCATTTTTATCACCAAATGTAGTAAAAGTTCTTGTTGATAATTTCGGAATTGCAGGCATAGGAACAGTAGACGAAGATATGAAGCTTTTCTTAGGCGAATAATTTACTTAAAACAAAATAGAGGATAACTTATTAAGTTATCCTCTATTTATATATTTGTGTGTTTTATTTGTCTAATTTTATATCTCTGAACATATCTAAATCTGCAACATTTACACTCTTGATGTATGAAGCATAACCGTTGTTTTTAGCTTCTCCATCGTTAAGATATATATTTGTAAGTGTATGATATTCTTCGCTGTCTCCTTCAACTTTTGAAGTGTTACTACGACGAAGCATAAGGTGTGCAAAAATTATATGACCTGCCATTTCCGCCAAACGACGTGCATGGAAATCTAAGAATTCATTAGCATTGTCAAGTTCTGTAACATAGCTTACCATCTCCTCATATTGCTTACGCATATTTGTAAGGCGTTCAAGAAGTGGTTTGTTCATAGCTAAACATTTGATACCTTCATACTCTTTCATCTTCTCTTCGTAAGTACCTGCCGCAATACCTTTGATGGCCGCCACAACTTGAAGCTGTGTAGTACCCTCATAAATATTTGTGATACGTGCATCACGAACGTGACGTTGAATAGGGTAGTCCATCATAAAACCAGAACCACCATGTATTTGAAGAGAATCATAAGCAACGCTATTTGCATATTCACTCGACATCATTTTTAGAAGTGGAGTATATGCATCAGCAATTTTAGTATGATATTTCATCTCAGCTCTCTCTTCAGGAGTAAGTTTTCTCTTTTTAGAAACATGGAAATATGTTTTATACATATCTACATTATTAGCTGTCTCATAAAGCATAGCACGAGAAGCACATATACGAGCTTTCATATTTGAAAGTAGTTCGTAAACGGCTGGAAATTCGATGATAGCTTTACCAAATTGCTTACGTTCCTTAGCATATTGAAGTCCTTCACGATAAGAAACTTCAGCAATACCTACAGACTGAGCACCAATTCCAAGACGAGCAGCATTCATAAGACCCATCACGTAACGTATAAGTCCTAGTTTTCTACTACCTACAAGTTCTGCAGGAGCGTCTGTGAAAACAAGCTCGCAAGTTGGAGAGCCAATAATACCAAATTTATGTTCTATACGGCGAACTTTAACAGCCATGTGTTTTCTGTCATAAACAAATAGTGACAAACCACGACCATCATGTGTTCCCTCTTCCGAACGTGCAAGGACAAGAGATATATCAGCATCACCATTTGTAATAAAACGTTTAACACCGTTTAATATCCAAGTTCCTTTTTCTTCGTCATAGTGAGCTTTAAGTTGTACAGCTTGAAGATCCGAACCAGCATCTGGCTCAGTCAAATCCATAGCACAAGTTTCACCTTTAGAAACTCTAGGAAGATATTCTTGTTTTTGTTCTTCAGAAGCAAATTCATTGATAGTTTCAGCACAGTCTTGAAGACCATATATATTACTAAAACCTGCATCAGCACGACCTATAAGCTCACTAGCCATAGAAAAATGGGCAAGAGGCATATTCATACCACCATATTCACGAGGAAGAGAAAGACCATAAAGTCCCGCTTGTTTCATCATGTCGTGGTTTTCTTGTGTTCCTGAAGCATAAACCACATGATCATCTACAACTTGTGGACCTTCAGCATCTACACCTTCAGCATTTGGAGCAAGAGTATTAGCACATATTTCGCCAATAATCTCCATAACTTTGTTATAACCCTCTAGGGCATCGTCATAGTTTACTGGAGCAGACTCGTCGTTTTCCGCATCCTTAAAGTTATTTTCTTTAAGAGTGACTATCTTTTTTAATAACTCATGGTCAAGATAGTACTGTAAATCTTTATTATCTAATAAGAAGTTTGCCATGTTATTTAGTGTTTTCTTTGTAATACTTAATCATTTTTTTCACTACCTGAGAAACGTCACCAACAATAGCATAATCTGCTAATTGGTTGATAGGAGCATCAGCGTCGTTGTTGATTGAGATAACCATTGCCGACTCTTCCATACCTGCTGTGTGCTGGATTTGACCAGAAATACCACAAGCAATATATAGTTTAGGGCGTACTGTGACTCCCGTTTGTCCTATTTGACGAGCGTGTTCTGTGAAACCTGCATCAACGGCAGCACGTGAAGCGCCAACCTCTCCGCCAATAACATCAGCAAGTTGGTGTAATAGGTCGAAGCCCTCTTTAGAGCCTACGCCATAACCTCCAGCGATGATGATATGTGCATCTTTAATGTTGATATCAAGTTTTTCAAGATGACGTTCTATAATGTTAACGACTAAATCGCTGTCAGTAACATATTTTTTAACGTCTATATTTTTAACTTCTGCAGGAGTTGGATTTGAAATCTCTTCCTTTTTCATTACGCCTTCACGAACTGTTGCCATCTGTGGACGACACTCAGGATTCACGATAGTTGCGATGATGTTACCACCAAAAGCAGGACGTATTTGATATAGAAGATTATCGTAGTGTGTTTTTGTTTTAACATCGTCATGAGGACCAATCTCCAAAGAAGTACAGTCAGCAGTAAGACCACTGTGTAGTTTCGATGAAACACGAGGACCAAGATCACGACCAATAACAGTTGCACCCATAAGTGCAATTTGTGGTTTTTCTTCTTCAAAAATTCCGCAAACTATTGCTGAATGTGGAAGAGTTGTGTATGGGAAAAGAACTTTATCATTTCCCTTGTGGATAATGTCAACGCCATATTTCGATAGTTCATTTTCAACACCATCTAAGTTATCACCCAAGACAATAGCCTCAAGTTTACAATTTAGTGTGTTTGCCAGCGATCTACCTTTTGTTAACAGCTCCAAACTTACTTCTGCTACTTTAGCGCCTTCGCTAATTTCGCAATATACAAATATGTTATTCATAATTATTCATACTTTGTTAAGGTGTATATGGTCTTAAAACCATTACCCGTTACTTAATGATAGTTTGAGCTATTAACCAATAGTATGGTTAGCAATAAGCTCTTGCATTAAATCTTGAACATCGTTATCTGAAGATGTAAGTATCTTAGAATCTTTTACTTGAAAAACGACATTTTGAATAGATTTAACTTTTGTTGGAGAACCAGACATACCAAGTTCTTCAGCTTTAGCGTCAATATCTGCTACACCCCATTCTGTTATAGTAAGGTGTGGACGACAGCCACGAACATCACATATATAGTCGTTAGACTCTGCTTGAAGTTCTGTTGCTGTTTTAGAATGGCGATATTTCAATACTCTACGAGCATTACGAGGACGACAAACTGGTGCCGATTCGTTTATTGTCAAAACTAAAGGATATTTTGCTTCTACTTTTTCAATACCATTTTCTATACGACGAATGATAGTTACAATACCATTTTCTATACTTTCAACATTTTCAACATAAGTGATTTGTGGAAAGTTAAGTTTTTCAGCAACTTGTGGTCCTACTTGAGCAGTATCTCCGTCAATTGCTTGACGACCAGCAATAACTATATCTGGGTTGATTTTGCGAATAGCACAAGATAAAGCGTATGATGTAGCTAATGTATCTGAACCAGCAAAAGCTCGGTCAGTAAGTAATATTCCATCATTAGCTCCACGAAAAATAGATTCTCTGATAATATCTGAGGCACGAGGAGGACCCATTGTAAGAACTGTTACAGTCGTTCCTTCGTATTTTTCTTTTATTCGTATAGCTTGCTCTAAAGCATTCAAATCCTCGGGGTTGTAAATTGCTTCTAAAGCAGCACGGTTTACCGTACCGTCTTCTTTCATTGCGTCTTTACCCACATTTCTGGTATCTGGCACTTGTTTTGCCAGGACAACAATTTTTAAGGGTTTTGTCATAACTAAATTTTCTTAATTATTTGAGTACATAATCTAACTATAAAATGAACATTTTACTTTCAATTTGACTATAAGTATATATGCCCATAGGTCGATTATATCATTATTTATGCAAGTTATCAATTGTCAAAGATAGCAATTTTTTTTTCAAAACAAATTTATTTCGAAAAAATCGACCTCAGCGAATTTTTAACAAAAGGTATAAAAGATAAGATAACTAAACCTTTTCCTACTCCTTTAAACTTATATTTTTTTGTTACCTTTTTGGACATTAACTGTCTTTTTGTGCTTAATTTAGGTATGTTTTTGTAATATGATATGTGAGCTTTTAGCACTGATACAAAATATTTTGGTTGTAATTTTAGAAGATATGCCACAGCTATAAAACCGTCAATAATCATTCTGCAAATTATTATTCCATATAGTCTCTCTTTACGTGCATTTTTATGAATCATATATAGACTATTTCGAAAATTAAAATATAATTTTCGTGGGGAAGTATTGTCAAGAGTTGCTCCTCCCAAATGAAATACCCTTGCTTTGGGGTTTACCATTATCTTATAACCTACACGTTGTATTCTCCAGCAAAGATCTATCTCTTCGAAATGTGCAAAAAAATCGTTATCTAATCCGCCCAGTGAGTTGTAAAGTTCTGAACGTACAAAAAAACACGCTCCAGAAGCCCAGAATATCTCTTTTGGAGTGTCATATTGTCCCATATCTTCTTCTGTATCTCCGAGCAATCGACCTCTACAGTATGGAAAATATAGAGAGTCTACAAAACCTCCACATGCTCCAGCATACTCAAATTTGTTAGGTTCTTTCTGAGATAATAATTTAGGCATCAATACGCCGACTTTTTCGTCAGCTTCTGCCATCTCGTATAGTGGTGTTATATAATCTTCTTTGACTTCGACGTCAGAATTCAGAAGTACATAATATTTAGCATCTATTTGTTTTAACGCTCTATTATATCCTCCAGTGAATCCGTAGTTCTTATCTAATATAATAATACGGACTTCGGGAAAAGTACTTTTTAGCCACTCTACCGAGCCATCTGTAGATCCGTTATCTGCAACAACGACCTCAGCAATATCTTTGGGTGTAAATTCCACAATTGAAGGCAAAAACTTTTTCATAAGTTCTTCACCGTTCCAATTTAGTATAACAACGCTAACTTTTATCATATTTTGACTTACTCTCTTTTTTTATTACTTTTACGCTGTAAAAATACTAAACATTTTTTGGAATGACTAAAATAGAAGATAAATTTATAGATATTAAAAAATCTATGCTTGTGGAATTACGCACACAGATGAATGGTGCTGTTGTTGGAACTATGGAAAAACTTATAGGGGGAGAGCCTTATTTTAGTTATGGCGTAGCTATTCCTCGTGTAAAAGAGCAAGCACAATTACATAAAGGAAATCATGAATTAGCTTTGTCGCTTTTTAATAGTGAAATTCGTGAATTGAAATTAGCAGGAATATATGTAGATGATTGCGAGAAGGTAACTTCCGATCAAATGGAGAAATGGAGTAAATCTTTCCACTCTTTAGAAATAGCTGAAAATGCTTCAACGATGCTTTTTTTCGGAGCACCTTGTGCTTTAGAAGTTGCTTTGCAATGGATAGATACTCCAGAGCTTAGACGTATGGCTTTAATGATAGTTGGCAAACGTTTAAGATCTAAATATTCTGAAAATGATAATGCTTTATATGAGGCATTTTATCAGAAGGCAAAAGTTTTAGCAACACTAGAACTTGAGCGAGGAGAAGCAAATGCGTTAGCGATTTATCTTGCGTCACAACATCGTCATTTCCCAAAAGAGGTTGAGGCTTTATTGTCAGACAAAACAACAAGTTCATATATAGTTGCTACAACGATAATATAAAACAAAATAAAGCGTCTCTCGAGTGAGTGACGCTTTATCTTTTCTATTCAATATCTATTTTTTCTTCATATAAAGAATATAAGTCACTGGGTTTTATTCTAAATCCTGTTCCGTGATCATGAGGCTTTCCGCAATTTTTTCCACTTTTATATGAGCCAATTCTAATATCAATCATTAATTTTCCATTGTCAATTAAATCTATAAATTTATTGAGAGAAGGTTTTATGTATATTTCAGCTTTTTTATAATGAAAATATTCTACTCCTTTTTCTATTTTAGTATCTGCATATACAAAAAAAAGAGCATTTAATTTTAATTTTAAACATTTTTCTAATTCGTTGTAAGTCCAATATGTAGAATTATCTATATCCTTTGTTTGTATATCTTTTATCTTAATAATAATTTTTTTGTTGATCTTATCATTTTCTATTTTGAAATTATATTTCTTTCTATAAGAATTATATTTATCAGAAAAGATAGAAGTATGTAGTTTTTTTAAATTTTGATTGGTTGTATATTCTTCTCCATATTTATCTCGTAAATAAGTGTTAACTTTTGGTGGATGTGTTGGACTTTTTGTAAATAGTGTTAAATATGAATTTGTTTCGGTTCTTTTGCTTTTTACTTCAAATCCTGCGAAATCAGGAGCCTTGTAGTTATTTTCATCGACACCTAAGTAGTCTTCAAATGTTTTACCAATACCTGTGTTATTACTTCTATTACTTTTAATAAATCCTAGATTTTTAATTCTATTAAATTCTTTTAAAATTAAATTTTTATCCATCATATTCAATTATTTTTTTTATTAAACATTCAATTATTTCATCTTTTTCTAATGTTAATTCATTACTACTTAAAAAAATAAATTTTATAGGGTAATTAAATTCTTTACATAATTTATTTATTTGTTTTAGTGTATATTTATGTGGAAATTTAGGGCTTTCTATATTGCCAATTAAACCGTAACTATTAAGATTAAGTATATCACTAACTAATGCTTGTGTGACATTTTGATTTTGTCTTAATTCTTTTATTGTGTTTATAACTTTTAATTGAAAGTTTGTTTTCTTTATATTCATTTTGCACTCATTTTGTGAGTAAAGATCTTTTATTTTTTATTTAAAACCACTCTCATATTGAGAGTATTTTATTATCTTTGTAGAAAATAATTATAATATTGCTATGTATAAAAGAAAATATTCATCTGAATGGGATTTCAGAAATTCAAATACAAAGGAATACACTCATTGTTATCATAATTATCCCGCAATGATGATTCCTCAAATTGCAAGAAAGTTAATAACTGAATTTGCACCAAGCAAAAAAATAAATCTAATATTAGATCCTTATATGGGATCTGGAACAACTTTGGTAGAATCTTCTATTAGGGGAATTAATTCTATAGGTTTTGATATTAATCCTCTGGCTAGATTTATCGCAGAAGTAAAAATTAGTACGTTTAATGTTAGTGAGATAAAATGTTCATATTTATTATTATGTTATAAATTAGATAATTTTAATCCGAATGAATATCAGTATAATGAAAATGATTATGTTAATATAACTAAACATGAATATTGGTATAGTAATGAGAATTTAGTTAAATTGAAATATTTGTCTACTTCTATAGACGATATTGAAAATAAAGAAATTAAACCTTTTTTTCTTTTAGCTTTATCAGAAATAATAAGAGAAGTTTCTTATACGAGAAATGGAGAATTTAAACGTTACCGTATTGAGAAATCTAAAATTCCAACATATAATCCTAATCCATTTTTATTATTTAAAAATAAAATCATAAGAAATTTAAAGGGTTTAGAAAGTTTTATCTTAAATAGAAATGATTGTAATGCAATTGTTTTAGATTGTAATAGTATTCATGGTATTCCCAATTCTATTATTAAAAAAAACAGTGTTGATATGGTTGTAACATCTCCTCCATATGGAGATAGTAAAACTACTGTTGCTTATGGTCAATATTCTAGATGGTCAAGTGAATGGTTTAATTTTCCTAATGCAAAAAATATAGATAAAACATTGATGGGAGGAATTCCTATAGTTGTTGATAATTTTAAGACTAATTCTATTTATAAAGAATTAGAATTAATAAAAAATATAGATATTAAGCGTTATTATGAAGTAGTAACTTTTCTTTCGGAATATTCTCAATCTATAAAAAATATTTCTACGTTAATAAGAAAAGGAGGTAGAATATGTTATGTTGTTGGTAATAGAACAGTAAAAAAAGTACAAATACCGTTAGATTATTTTACTGCTGAAATTTTTGAACAAAATGGATTTAAGCATGATATTACATATGTGCGTTCTATACCTAATAAAAGAATGCCTTTGAAAACAAGTCCAACAAATAAAAAAGGAATAAATGTTAGTACTATGACGGAAGAATATATAGTAATAATGACAAAAATTAATTCTAAATAATTTTTTTAATGATTATAAAACAAAATAAAGCGTCGCTCGAGTGAGTGACGCTTTATTATTTTATTTTGTTGTTGTTTCTTTTTCTTCTTTGGGTGCTACTGCTGGTGTGTTCTTTTCTATGAAATTTGTTAATTCTATAAACTCATCAACACTTAATGTTTCAGGACGACGTGTGAAAAATTCGTGGTCTCCAACAAATGTTGGAAATGCTGTTCTCACAGAGTTACGCATCATCTTTCTTTTATGTAGGAAAGTTCCCTTGACAACTTTCTTAAATAATTTTGCATCGCAATCTAAACTCTTACGGTTGTTTCTCGTAATTCTTATTACCGCACTTCTTACTTTTGGTGGCGGATTGAAAACATCTGGATTCACGGTGAAAAGATACTCTATATCATAAAATGCTTGAAGAAAAACGCTTAATATGCCATATCCTTTTTTACCTGGTTTCTCAGATATACGTTCGGCAACTTCCTTTTGTATCATGCCTACAGACTGAGGAACGTAGTCTTTATATTCTAATATCTTAAAATATATTTGTGACGATATATTATAAGGAAAATTTCCTATTATATTTACCCCATTAGGGAACATCTCTGCAAGATTCATTCTTAGAAAGTCACCCTCTATAAGACGTGGAGTAAGCTCTGGATAGTTTTCATTAAGGTATGCTATACTCTCTCTGTCAACTTCTACAGCTGTAAGTTTTATATCCTCACGTTTTATAAGAAATTGTGTAAGAACACCTGTTCCAGGTCCTATTTCTAGAGCATCTGGGCATTTTACATCTTTTAGACTTTCGGCAATGTCTTGTGCGATTGATAAATCTTTAAGGAAATGTTGTCCTAAGTGTTTTTTTGGTTTTACGTACATTTTTTATTGTCTAAGGTCTAAAGGCAAAGTCTGAAGACGTATTTTTATTTGTGTTAGAATTAGTTTCCAACCTCGCTAATAAATTTTATTTTTACGAGTCTTATTTCTTCATCGGTATAGTCTGAGCCAAGTTCGTCTGAAGCGTCTTTTAAAGAGTAAGATTCAGCATCTTCTTTAAAATAATCATAAATATCATCTATTTTATCTTCGTCCATTACTTCATTGATGTAATAGTTGATATCTAGTTTTGTTCCAGAATTTACTATAACCTTAATTTCAGAAAGGAGATCTTCCATAGAAATATGTTTTGCAGCGGCTATATCCCTTAAATCCATTTTTCTATCAATGCTCTTAATGATGTAAACTTTGTTTTCACTTTTATTTACAACACTCTTCACAACCATATCTTGAGGACGACTAATCTCATTTTCCTCAACATATTTTTTTATAAATTCTAAAAATTCAGCTCCAAATTTGTGAGCCTTACCTTTTCCTACACCAGAGACATTACAAAGTTCTTCCATAGTGATAGGGTACATTGTTGCCATATCATCTAAAGAAGGTTCTTGGAAAATAACATAAGGAGGTAAATCATGCTCTTTAGCAACTTTCTTTCTTAAATCTTTTAACATTTTCAAAAGATTTTCGTCCGAAGCTCCTCCTCTGTGTGATGACATAGTACAATCGTCACCTGTAGTTTCTGGGTATTCATTATCCAAACTTATTTTTATAGATGTTGGATTCTCTATATATATTTTTCCTAAATCATTTATAGTCAACAAACCATAACTCTCGATGTCTTTGTCTATAAATAAATTTATTAGAGCTTTTCTGATTACTGTATTCCAAAATTTAGAATCTTTCTCTTTTCCTATTCCGAAATTTTCAGCTTTATCATGTTTATATGATTTTATTAATTCGGTAGGTTTACCGATAATAATATTTATCAAATAGTCTATTTTAAAACGTCCACCAATCTCTTTTAGAGTTGTTAGAGCTTTGACAATATAATCTTTACCTTCAAAACTCTCTTTAGGGTGTAGACAGTTGTCGCAGTTGTGACAATCCTCTTCATTATAAGGTTCTCCAAAATAGTGCAGTAGCATTTTTCTTCTACATGTAGAAGATTCTGCATAAGCTGTAGTCTCTTGAATAAGAAGTTTACCAATCTCTTGTTCTGAAATAGGTTTTCCTTGCATGAATTTCTCAAGTTTCTGAATATCTTTATAACTATAAAAAGTTATACAAACACCCTCTCCTCCGTCACGTCCAGCACGTCCAGTCTCTTGATAATAACCTTCAAGACTTTTTGGCATATCATAGTGAATAACAAATCTTACATCAGGTTTGTCTATTCCCATACCAAAAGCTATTGTCGCAACAATTACATCAACATCTTCTTTAAGAAATCTATCTTGATTTGTGGCTCTTTGTGTGGCGTCCATACCAGCATGATATGCTAAGGCACTTATACCGTTCACTTGCAAAGCATTTGCCACTTCTTCAACCTTCTTACGACTCAGACAATATATAATTCCAGATTTCCCTGAATTATGTTTTATATATTTTATTATTTCTGTAGTTGGATTTACTTTAGGTCTAACTTCATAATATAAATTACCTCTGTTAAAAGATGATTTATATACATTGGCATCTTCCATTCCTAAGTTACGCTGAATGTCAAGCTGGACTTTCGGCGTAGCTGTAGCAGTAAGTGCAATAATTGGAGCAGGAGCAATTTCTGCAATTATTGGTCTTATACGTCTATATTCTGGACGGAAATCATGTCCCCATTCAGATATACAATGTGCCTCATCAATAGCATAAAAAGAAATTTTCAGACTTTTTAGCAAATTAATGTTCTCCTCTTTAGTAAGAGATTCTGGTGCAAAATATAGTAGTTTCGTACGTCCACTTCTAACATCTGCATGAACTTTTGTTAATGATGCTTTATTTAGTGATGAGTTTATAAAGTGTACCACGCTTTCATCATTAGCATGTGCTCTCATTGCATCGACTTGATTTTTCATCAATGCAATTAATGGAGATATAACAATAGCTACACCCTCCATAATTAACGCAGGGAGCTGATAGCATAGGGATTTGCCACCTCCTGTAGGCATAAGAACAAACGTATCATTACCTTTCATCAGGTTTATAATGATTTTTTCTTGGTTGCCTTTAAAAGTAGAAAAACCGAAATTTATCTTAAGATGCTCTCTGATAGAAGTTTCAATATTCATTTATTAAATTTTTATCTCATAACAATGCAGAATTTCAAAAACTTGCATTACCTTTGTGCAAATATAATAAATATTTTTTAAAGAAAAAACTACAATACTTTGGAAAAAGAAATAGATATCAAGCAATTTGCTTGTAGTGTTATAAAAACAGAGGTTGAGGCAATCGACAATCTTCAAAATTTCGTTGACGATAGTTTTGTTGAAATAGTTGAGCTTATCTATAAAAGTAAGGGAAGATTGATTATCACTGGAATAGGTAAGAGCGCCATAATAGCTAATAAGATAGTTGCAACATTAAATTCAACTGGTACACCATCATTATTCATGCATGCTGCCGATGCTATTCACGGTGATTTGGGAATGATACAGCCAAACGATGTTGTAATCTGTATTTCTAAAAGTGGAAACACTCCAGAAATTAAAGTCTTAATACCGTTAATAAAAAACATAAAAAGCGATATGCCAATAATAGGAATGGTAGGAAACGATAAATCATTCTTATATCAAAATTGTGATTATATAATTAATACCTATGTAGATCATGAGGCTTGTCCAAATAACTTAGCTCCTACATCTAGCACTACTGCTCAGTTGGTAATGGGAGATGCTTTGGCTATGTGTCTTTTAAAGAAAAAAGGAGTTACATCTGCCGATTTTGCAAAAGTTCATCCAGGTGGAGCTTTAGGAAAACAACTTTATGTACGTGTCGAGGATTTAGTAGATAGTGAATCTATTCCTTCGGTGCTTCCCGATGCTTCTTTGGAGACAGTGATAATAGAAATATCGTGTAAAAGACTTGGTGCAACTGCTGTTATAGATGAAAAAGGTTTTTTATGTGGCATAATTACTGACGGAGATCTTCGTCGTATGCTTCAAAAACATCACGATATCAAAAATATCATCGCTACAGATATAATGACAAAATCGCCATACACAATAAATAATGAAGAACTTGCTATCCATGCCTTTACAGCTATGGAAAAACGTAAGATTACTCAATTGCTTGTTGTCGATAAGGATAATAAATATAGAGGAATAATACATATTCATGCCATTTTAAACGAGGGTGTGATTTAACAAAAGCTTTACAATGGAGAAGAAACACGTAGTAATAGGAATGTCAGGAGGAGTAGATTCAAGTGTTGCTGCTTATATACTTAAACAACAAGGTTATGAAGTTACTGCGTTGTTTATGCGTAATTGGCATGATACAACAGGAATGATTACTTCCGAATGTACATGGGAAGATGATCGTAATTTTGCTGAAATGGTATCTCGAAAATTAGATATACCCTTCCATCATGTTGATCTTAGTGTAGAATATCGTGAGAGAGTAGTAGACTATATGTTCAGTGAATATGAAAAAGGTCGAACTCCAAATCCAGATGTTTTATGCAATAGAGAGATAAAATTTGACGCTTTTATGAAAGAGGCGTTAAAGTTAGGTGCAGATTATGTTGCCACAGGTCATTATTGCCGAAAAGAGACAATAATGGTTGATGGAAAAGAACGTTATCGTCTTCTTGCTGGTTGTGATAATAATAAAGATCAAAGTTATTTTCTTTGTCAACTATCTCAAGAACAGTTAGAAAAAGCACTTTTCCCAATAGGAGATTTAGATAAAAGTGTTGTTCGAGCTATTGCTACAGAGCAGAAACTTGCTACGGCACAACGAAAAGATTCTCAAGGAATATGTTTTGTAGGAAAAGTAAATTTGCCTGTTTTTCTTCAACAAAAGCTAAAGGCTAAGAAAGGTGACATCATAGAAATTCCAAATAGTTGGGGTGGTTATGATACAGATATGAAACATTTACCGTATATTTACAAACCTGAAGATGGTATAAAAGTTGGCGAGCATAATGGAGCTCAATATTATACTATGGGTCAGCGTAAAGGTCTAAATGTGGGTGGAAAAGCCGAGCCTTTATTCATTATAGCTACGGATATAGCTAGTAATGTGATATATGTAGGTCAAGGTAAAACTCATAAAGGGTTGCAACGTAAAGCTTTGTTTATAAGAGCTGACGAGATGCATTGGTTGCGTCCAGATTTAGAAATGAACGAAGGTGAAGAGAGACGTTATAAAATACGTATTCGTTATCGTCAACCTTTACAAGACGGTTATATGAGAGTTGAAAAAGAGGGGGCTTATATCTTTTTTGATGAACCTCAAAGAAGTATTACAGCAGGTCAATTCGCTGCTTGTTACACAGAAGATCATGAACTTGTTTTTTCTGGAGTAATAAACGAATAGAAAATATAGAAATAAACTTAAATATATAAAAATGTACAAAATAACCCAAAAGAAGGATTTAGCACCAAATATCTTTTTAATGGATATATATGCTCCAAGAGTTGCAAAATCAGCAAAACCTGGGCAGTTTATCATATTAAAAACAGATGAAAAAGGTGAACGTGTTCCTTTAACAATTTGTGATTACAACATAGAAAAAGGAACTGTCACAATTGTTATTCAAATAGTTGGGGCTACAACGCAGAAAATTGCGGATTTAAATGTAGGCGAGGAGTTAGATACTTTTGTTGGACCTCTTGGTAATCCTTCAGAATTCATATTTGAAAATTTAGAAGAGCTTAAAGATAAAAAAATACTTTTTATCGCTGGTGGTGTTGGTACAGCTCCAGTATATCCTCAGCTAAAATGGTTACATAAAAATGGCGTTGATGCCGATATAATCATTGGAGCAAAAAGTGAGAATTATGTTCTTTTTGAAGAAGAAATAAAGAAAGTTTCGGCAAATCTATATATAGCAACCGACGATGGTAGTCGTGGTTTCAAAGGTCTTGTTACGGGGTGTTTAGAAGATTTAATAGAAAATCATGATAAACATTATGATGTTGTTATATCTATTGGCCCTATGATAATGATGAAATTTGTGGCTCTGACTACAAAAAAATATAATATAAAAACTATTGTTAGTCTTAATTCTCTTATGGTTGACGGCACAGGAATGTGTGGAGCTTGTAGAGTTACAGTGGCTGGAAAAACACGTTTTACTTGTGTTGAAGGTCCTGAATTTGATGGTCATGAAGTCGATTTTGACGAAGCTATGCGTCGCCAAGGTCAATATAAAACCATTGAAAGTAGAAAGGCTAAAGCTCTTGAAGAAAAGAGAAAAGGACACAAATGTAAAGTTGGTTTAAATTAATATTTGATTTTAAAACCTTAATTTGTGACAATAATTTACAATAGAAGAATATCATGGCAAAAGAAAAAATAGATAGAGTAAAAGCTAAAGAACAAGACCCTCAAATTAGAGCAACAAATTTTGAAGAGGTGTGTTTAGGTTATACCTTAGAAGAGGCGACACGAGAAGCATCGAGATGTTTGAATTGTAAAAATCCTCGTTGTGTTCAGGCTTGTCCCGTTTCTTTGAAAATACCAGATTTTATCTCACATATACAGCAGGGAGATTTGGCTTCTGCATCAAGAAAAATAAGCGAAGATTCACTACTTCCATCTGTTTGTGGTAGAGTTTGTCCTCAAGAGTCGCAGTGTGAAGGAAAATGTATACTCGGCATAAAAGGAGAAAGTGTATCAATAGGCAAATTGGAACGTTTTGTTGGCGATTGGGCTAAAGATAATAATATTAAACTTGCTGAACCTCAGCCTTATAATGGTCATAAAGTGGCTGTTGTAGGAAGTGGACCTGCAGGTCTTGCTTGTGCTGCCGATCTTGCTAAAATAGGCTATGGAGTCAAAATTTTTGAAGCTCTTCATAAAGCTGGAGGAGTTCTCCAATATGGTATTCCAGAGTTTCGTCTTCCTAAAGAGCGTATCGTTGCTCGTGAAGTTGAAAATGTAATATCTTTGGGTGTAGAAATAGAAACAAACGTAATAGTTGGTCGTACTGTAACAATAGATTCTCTTATAGATGAAGAGGGTTATGATGCTGTTTTTGTGGCGTCAGGTGCTGGACTTCCAAGATTTATGGGCATAGATGGAGAGAATCTTAATGGAGTTGTTTCGGCAAACGAATTCTTGACACGTGCAAACCTTATGCATGCTTACGATAAAGATTATGATACTCCAATATATGTAGGAGATAGAGTAGTCGTTGTTGGTGGTGGTAATGTTGCTATGGACGCAGTACGTACTGCAAAACGTCTAGGTTCAGATGCTACAATAGTATATCGTCGTTCTGAGAAAGAGCTTCCTGCACGTCTTGAAGAGGTTCATCACTCTAAAGAGGAGGGCATAAATTTCAAGATGCTAACAAATCCGATAAGCATAAACGGAGATGAAAAAGGTTGGGTAAAAAGTATCACTTGTGTTCAAATGGAGCTCGGAGAAGCTGATGCCTCAGGTCGTCGTTCTCCTATGATTATCGAAGGTTCAGAATTTGATATAGAGTGTGATGTTGTTATCATGGCTTTGGGAACTTCTCCAAATCCGCTAATATCTGCAACTACAGAAGGTCTTAATACAAATAAACGTGGTTGTATTATTGCTGATGATGAAAAAGGGGCAACAACAAGAGAAGGAGTTTTTGCTGGCGGTGATGCTGTAACAGGTGCTGCGACAGTTATCCTAGCTATGGGTGCTGGTCGTAAATCGGCAAAAGCAATAGATGAATATATTAAAACAAAATAATATAACGTTTTCGAAAAAGGAGAACTGTAAAAGATTTAAGAATGGGTGTCAAAGAGATAAAAAGTAAGACTAAGGGAGTCGTGAAAAATGTTAAAAGTAGATTTTGGTTTAGGCAAATTGTTATTGCATTAATGCTTATATTCATAATCGTTATTCTGGCGTTCGTATCATTGACAGTCTATACACGTCATGGTAAACAATATGAGTTGCCAAGTCTTGTAGGGCTTACTTTAGATCAAGCACATAAAAAAGGTGAAACGTTGAGGCTGAGACTTGATGTCTTTGATTCGCTTTATTCACCACTTCAACCCCGTGGTGCTATTCTTGAACAATATCCAAAACCAGGTAGTGTTGTAAAAAAAGATAGACGTGTGGTTATTACAATCAATACTTTTCAGCCTAAGAAAGTATCTATTCCATATATCACAGGTTATTCTCTTCGTCATGCTAAGAACAGACTTTTGTCAGCAGGTTTAGAGATAGGAAAACTTGAATATGTTAGAGATATAGCTACAAACAATATCTTAAAACAAACATATAATGGAACAGATATAACTTCTGAAACACGTGATAAAATATACGTTGGTGAAAAAATAGACTTAGTTGTTGGACTTAATCCTTCAGATCGCCGACCAGAAGTCCCAAACCTTATAGGAATGAGCTATCGTAAAGCTCGTGAAGCTCTATGGGAACGAGGATTTAATGTAGGAGAGGTGAAAACAAGCCGTGAGATAGATTATAAAAATATAAATACAGCAAAGGTTATAACACAATCTGTTTTTGCGAAAAAAACTATGAATTTTGGTTCGTCAATATCATTTTTTATAACTACAGACAGAGAAGTTGTATCTAAAAGAATTAAAATTAATAGGGCGAAAATCTATGCACAAAAGAAATTTTATGCTAAGATTAAACTTAACAAAGATACTATCCAATGGTTGAAAGAGGGTAGAACAGTAGTTGTGAAAAGAAGAAAAAAGATTTATCAATATCAACTTTCAGACACAACAAAAATACAAGATAACATATTGTTACTTGGAAAAAAAATAGAACAGTTGAATGATTCATCTAAATAAAAAAAACTTAATAAATGACAGACAATAGTAAAAACAGGGAGGTTGGGGAGCTTATAGAAAAAGAAATTCCAGCTATTGCCTGCCAAAATTGTGACAATTTTGAAGAAAATGAAGAACCTTATGAAGTGGGAGAAGATGATATATTCGAACACCCTCCTATAATTGATGATGCGGGAGAAACTGAGCTATTTGAACACCATGCTATAATTGTAGATAATGGTCAAACACCTATAAGAATCGATAAATTTCTTACAAACCGTTTAGAAAATGCAACAAGAAACAGAATACAAAGTGCTGCCGAATCAGGTAGTATCCTTGTTGATGGTGTTGCTGTAAAATCAAGCTATAAGGTAAAAGCTGGCGATAAAATAACTATCGTTATGCCTTATCCTCCTAGAAAATTAGAGATTATAGCAGAAGATATTCCTTTAAATATTATTTATGAAGATGATGATATTATCATTGTAAATAAAAACCCAGGAATGGTGGTTCACCCAGGACATGGTAATTACTCAGGTACACTTGTAAATGCGTTAACATATCATTTAAAAGATTTACCTCTTTATCAATCTGGCGATTTACGTGCAGGACTTGTACACAGAATAGATAAAGATACATCAGGTTTGCTTGTAGTTGCTAAAAACGAAAAATCACATACTTTCCTAGCGAAACAATTTTTCGATCACTCTATAGAGCGTAGATATGTTGCTTTAGTTTGGGGCGATTTTAAAGAGGAAACAGGAACTATCATTGGAAATATTGGACGTAGTCTTCATGACCGTATGCAAATGGCAGTTTTCAGTGAAGAGAGTGGAATAGGTAAACGTGCTGTAACACACTATAAAGTTTTAGAAAGCTTAGGCTATTTAACTCTTGTTGAATGTCGTTTAGAAACTGGTAGAACACACCAAATTCGTGCTCACTTCAAATCAATAGGACACCCACTTTTTAACGATGCTCGTTATGGAGGTCATCTTATTTTAAGAGGTACAACGTTCACAAAATATAAACAATTTGTAAATAATAGTTTTGCGTTGATGCCACGTCAAGGTCTTCATGCACGTAGTTTAGGATTTATTCACCCTACAACTGGTGAGAAAGTACATTTTGAATCAGAGATTGCTCCAGATATGCAAGCGTGTATAGAAAAATGGAGAGGTTATGTTTCTGGCAGAGATTTTGAACTTTAGAAATTAAAAGATTTTTAATATTAGTAATAATAAAAGATTATGAAATATTCAGGTGCTATAAAATTATTTTTCAGTAAAATTATAGGAAGATTAAAAGACCCAGTCTTTATAATAGCACTTCTTATTTCCTCTCTTTTATGGCTTCTTACAAAACTTAATGATACATATACCTCAGATGTTACGGTTGTTGTTAATGTTGAAGGAGCAGAGATTGAAAATTCAGATAGAAATGGCTTTTTTGTTGATGACAATGAAGTTAATATAGGTTTGAGAATACGTGCTTCGGGTTATAATATCATAGGTACGTATTTTTCGAATTTAGAAATTCCAGCGGAGGATTTCATAAGTATAAAAGATAATTTAAGTTACTCTGTCGATATGTCTCTTTTTGAGAGAGAGTTGTCAGGTAAACTTAAAAATGTTGAAATATTAAAACTTTTCAATAAAACAATTCCTTTGCGTTCTGTTGTTAGACTTCGAAAAGAAGTTCCTATAAAAGACAACATATCACTATCTCTTTCTGGAGAATATACGCTTATTGGAAAACCTACATTAGAACCTTCAACGGTTTGGATAAGTGGTTCAAAACGTGATATAGAAAATATAAATTCCATACAGACACAACCGTATACAATAAATAAATCTAATAAAGTTTCAGGAAATATTCTTCTCCAATCTATTCCAAATATATATATGAGCGAGAAAGAGGTGTTTTTTACTGTAACCATAGAGCGTTACACAGAGATAGAGAGTAAAAATATACCTATCCATATTTTAAATCCTGTAAAAGGGGAAAAATATATTCTTCTTCCAAGCACAATAGATGTAACTTATAATGTTACAGAAAATATTTTCCGTAATTTTAAAAATATTGTACCTAAATTTTATGTGTGTGCAGATAGCATAAAAAACAATAAAAATTATTTAGGTAAAAACACGTATCTTATTCAAAATGAACCTCTTCCAAAAGGATTAGAGGTGCGTATGAAATCTTCTGACAGAGTGATAGTTTTAAAATCAAGATAATGGGGGCTGTAAAAAAAATAGGTGTTACTGGAGGCATAGGAAGTGGGAAAACCACAATTTCTACGGCTTTAGAATCATTATATAATATTCCTATATATTCTGCTGATGATAATGCTAAAAGAATTATGTCAACAGATGAAAATGTAAAATCGAAAATAATTGACTTATTAGGTGAAGAATCTTTTCTTGATAATAAACTTAATAGAAGTTATATATCATCAAAAGTTTTTAACGATAAATCTCTTTTAACACAGCTTAATAATATTGTTCATAAGGCTGTTATGTCAGATTTTATATTGTGGAGCGATAATTTCAAAAATTCGCCTTATGTAATTTGTGAAGCTGCGATTCTTATAGAGTCTGGTTGGGACGAATTCATGGATATGGTTGTCGTTGTTGAAGCTCCTTTAGACACAAGAATTAGTAGAGTAATTAAACGAGATAATCTAACAGAACAGCAAGTTAGGTCAAGAATAGCATCGCAACTTTCTGATGAGGAGCGTAGAAAAAAGGCAGATTATATTGTTTGCTCAGATGGGGCAAATGATGTCAATGAATTAGCAAAACAGCTCAATACGGCTATCAACACTATTATATATCAAAAATAAACTAATATTTATTAAAAAAAATATTTATCTCTGAGTGGGCTAATTTCTTTGTTTTTCTCAAAGAAAAAATGTATTTTTGTCGGTAAGAATTATTTACAAATAAACGAGACAGAATACACATGGTGAATAAAATATTATATCTTTTCTTTTTGGCAATATATTTAATATTTGCTACTTTTCTTTTTGTAATACTTTGGGCTTTAAGCTTTTTATTCGATAAGAAAAAGAAATTCTTGAAATATATATCTATGGCATATTCTTACGGCATTATTCGTGTAAATCCGATGTTGCGTATTAAAGTTATAGGTAAAGAAAATATGCACAAGAAAACTCCATATATGATGTGTAGTAATCATAGAGGAATGTTAGATATCCCTTTGTTAAATACGCTAAATTTAAATATGCGTTGGGTGGCAAAGCGAGAGCTATATAAAATGCCTTTTATAGGTGTTGTTATAAAAATGCGAGATGATATTGCAATAGATAGAGGAGATGCATCAAGTGCAAAAATGATGTTTCGTCGTTGTAAATCTGAGGTTGCAAGAGGTGTTTCGGTGGCTATTTTCCCTGAAGGAACTCGTTCTGAAGATGGGAAAATGCATGAATTTAAAGATGGTGCTTTTATAGCTGCAAAAATGTCGGGAGCTCCGATACTTCCAGTTGTAACTTATGGTACATGGGAAATGGGAAATATAAAAGAGAGTGGAAAGAAATTACCAATTACTCTTCTAGTTTCTATTTTACCCGAAATTCCTGCAGAAAAAGTTAAATCGACTCCAACAAAAGAGTTGACAAAATATGTATATAGCATAATGTTAAAAGAGCATAAACGTATTGCTCCTGATGTTTATAAAGAAGATAAAAAATAGTAAATTAAATGTTTGATAACGTAGAAAATTATACAGAAGATAATATTCAAACCTTAGAGTGGAATCAGCATATTCGCTTGAGACCAGGAATGTATATTGGAAAATTGGGCGATGGTTCATCTCCCGATGATGGTATCTATATTCTCATAAAAGAGGTTATGGATAACTCCATTGACGAATATATGATGGGTTACGGGAAAAACATAAAAATTACTGTTGACAAGGGTGTAGTCACAATTAGAGATTATGGTCGTGGTATTCCATTGGGAAGTTTGCAAGATGTTACTTGTAAAATGAATACAGGTGGTAAATATGATACTCGTGCTTTCAAAAAATCTGTTGGTTTAAATGGGGTAGGTATAAAAGCCGTAAATGCTCTATCTTCAGATATGTTTGTTACTGCTTTCAGAGATGGAGAAATGCGTGATATAGATTGTAGTGCAGGGGTAGCGAAGAGTGTTTCGGATATACAGTGTACCAATGAAAAAAATGGTACGTCGGTTCGTTTTACAGCCGATGAAGCTATTTTTGGTAGTTATGATTTCAACTTGAAGTATATCGAAACTATGATTAAGAATTATTGCTATCTAAATACAGGATTAGTAATATCTCTTAATGGAACAAAATTTTCGTCTAAAAATGGTCTTTTAGATTTGTTGAAAGACAATGTAAAAGAGGATTTTGCTTATGAACCAATACATCTTAAAGGTGCAGATATAGAAGTGGCATTAACTCATGGTTCGAGCTATGGTGAGACTTATTTCTCCTATGCTAATGGACAATATACAACACTTGGAGGTACACACCTTTCTTCTTTTAGAGAGTCAATAGTAAAAACTATAAAAGAGTTTTATAATAAAAATTTTGAAGCTTCGGATATTAGAGCTTCTATTATTGCTGCAATAAGCATAAAAATAGAAAATCCAATGTTTGAGTCGCAAACAAAGACTAAACTTGGTTCTTTGGAGATGTCTCCAAATGGAGTTGCCGTACGTACTTACGTAATCGACTTTATGAAAAAGCATCTTGACAACTATCTTCATAAAAATCCTGAAATTGCAGATGCTATACTTCGTAAGATAATGCAGGCAGAGAAGGAGCGTAAGGAGATGTCGGGTGTGCGAAAAAAAGCTAGAGAATTTGCTAAAAAAGTATCTCTTCACAACAAAAAATTGCGTGATTGTAGAATACATTTAAATACTTCTCATAATCTTAGAGAAGAGTCAACCATTTTTATTACTGAGGGTGATTCAGCTAGTGGGTCGATTACAAAATCACGTAATGTTATGACGCAAGCGGTTTTTTCTTTGCGTGGTAAACCTTTAAATACTTATGGTTTAACAAAAAAAATTATATATCAGAATGAAGAATTTAACCTTCTTCAATCTGCTTTAAATATAGAGGAAGATATAGACAATTTAAGATATAACAAAATTGTTGTTGCTACCGATGCCGATGTTGATGGTATGCACATACGTCTTTTGTTAATATCTTTTTTCGTACAGTTTTTCCCAGATATTATACGTAGTGGTCATATGTTTATTCTCGATACTCCGCTTTTCAGAGTTAGAAATAAAAAAGAGACTGTATATTGCTATACTGACGAAGAACGTCAAAATGCTATAGCAAAATTAAATAATTGTGAAATTACTCGATTTAAAGGTCTTGGAGAAATTTCTCCCGATGAGTTTCGTGCGTTTATAGGCGAAAATATTCGTCTTGAAAAGGTGCGTATAACAAATGCAGATCCTTTAAAAGAGCTTCTTTCTTTCTACATGGGCAAAAATACTGCCGATAGACAAGATTTTATTATTAATAACCTCCGTATTGAGGAGGATTTAGTTGAAGATTAACATGAGTGATAATATATTTGAAGACGAAGAAATCGAATCTCCTCAGGGAGAAGAAAACGATTTAATAGAAGAAAATGTAAAAGTTTCTACGGCTCATGAGATTTATTCTTTTCTTAAAGACGATGACGAAAAACATATTTCGAAGCACAAAATTACAGGAATGTATAAGGACTGGTTTTTGAGCTATGCTTCTTATGTTATTCTTGAGCGTGCTGTTCCTCATCTTGCTGACGGTCTGAAACCCGTACAAAGAAGAGTGCTTCACTCAATGAAAAAGCTTGATGATGGTCGTTACAGTAAAGTAGCGAATATCGTTGGAGATACAATGAAATATCACCCTCACGGCGATTCATCTATAGCTGGTGCTTTGGTTCAACTAGGACAAAAGGATCTACTTATAGATTGTCAAGGTAATTGGGGTAACTTATATACAGGAGACAGTGCTGCGGCATCTCGTTATATTGAAGCACGTCTTTCGAAATTTGCTTTAGACGTTGTTTTTAATTCAAAAACAACAGAGTGGATGTCTTCTTATGATGGTCGTAACACAGAGCCAGTAACATTACCAGTAAAATTTCCTTTGCTTCTTGCTCAGGGTGTTGAAGGTATTGCTGTTGGTCTAGCGTCTAAAATTCTGCCTCATAATTTCAATGAGCTTATAGATGCTTCAATAGCATATTTACGTAAAAAAGATTTTGAGATTTTCCCAGATTTTCCTACAGGAGGTTTGGCAGATGTCTCTCGTTATAACGATGGTCTTAGAGGTGGCGTTGTAAAAGTTCGTGCAAAAATAGAAAAATTAAATAGCCATACTCTTGTTGTAAAAGAGATTCCTTTTGGTCGCACAACAACTTCGCTTATAGCTTCAATAATCAAAGCTAACGAATCAAGCAAAATAAAAATAAAAAAGGTAGACGACAACACTGCTAAAGATGTTGAAATTGTCATAACTCTTGCAAATGATGTTTCTACTGATAAAACAATAGATGCACTATATGCTTTCACCGATTGTGAGATTTCTGTATCTCCAAATAGCTGTATAATTTTTCAGCAAAAACCTCACTTCTTAGGTGTTAGAGAAATTCTAAAAATAGCTACAGATAACACACTTTCTTTATTGAAAATGGAGTTAGAAATACGTATTTCTGAACTTTCAGAATCTTTACACTTCGCATTGTTATCAAAAATATTTATTGAAAATAGAATTTATTTGTCAATAGAAGATTGTCCTACATGGGAGAATGTTATATTAACAATAGATAAAAGCCTTAAACCATACGTTAAATTTTTCGTTAGGGAAATTACCAGAGATGATATTATCCGATTAACAGAAATAAAAATTAAACGTATCTCTAAACACGATGCTTCAAAAGCTGATGATCAGATAGAAGCGTATAAAAAAGAGATGGTCGAGGTAAAATATAAGTTAGAACATATTGTAGATTATACAATAGACTATTACAAAGGGATTAAGAAAAAATATGGTGTTGGCAAAGAGCGTAAAACAGAATTACGTGATTTTAATAACATCAATGCTTCAAAAGTTGCCGTTGCTAACGCAAAATTATACGTCAATCGTCAAGAGGGATTCTTCGGTATTGGTTCAGGAATGAAAGATGATGAATTTATCTGTGATTGTTCTGATATTGACGATGTTATAGTTTTTGCTAAAGATGGTAAATATAAAATCCTTAAAGTTACAGAAAAAGCATTTTACACAAAAAATATATTATATATAGGTATTTTCACACGTAATGACACACGAACAATTTATAATGTCCTTTATCGCAATGGTTATAAAGGGGGTTATTTTGTTAAACGTTGTTCTATAAAAGGTGTTACTCGTGACAAAGAATATGATATAACTCAAGGAGCAGAAAATTCGGATATCATATATATGAGTGTCAATGGTAATGGAGAAGCAGAGAGTTTAAAAATCACGCTTGTTCCTCGTCCTCGTATGCGTAACAAAAATATGACTCTTGATTTTGCAGATGTTGCTATTCGAGGTCGTGCAGCAAAAGGAAACACATTTACAAAAAATATGATACATAAAGTATCGTTAAAAAGTAAAGGAGCTTCAACATTAAAAGGTCAAGCTATCTATTATGATGTAGATATTCATAGGCTAAATAATGAAGAAAGAGGTTCTTTTGTTGGCGAATTTTCGTCAGACGATAGAACAGTAATATTTACAAAAAGAGCAATGTGTTATACCGCAGGTTACGATGAAACGGTTCATTTTCCTGAGGATATGACAACATTACAGAAATATAATTCAGAAAAAGTATATAGCATAATTTATTATGATGCTGTACAACGTTATTACTATTTAAAACGTTTTAAAGTTGAGAATGATGTTAAGCAACAACAATTTGTAGATATTTCTGATGGTTCTTATGTAGTAGGTATTTCTGAAGACGATTATCCACAGCTTTCTATTAAGTTTGGCGGAGTAAATCGTAGTCGTGAAAATGAGATTATAAACGTAGAAGAATTTATAGGAGTTAAAGGATTTAAAGCTAAAGGAAAAAGATTAACAACATACAGAATAGAAAAAGTAGAGTTTATCGAGCCTCTTAAAAAAGAAGAAAATTCTGAGCAAACTATCGATGAAACAAAAATTGCTGATATAGAACAAGAACAAGTAATTGCTGAACACTCAGAAGAGGCGGGGGTACTAGATATGCCTTCCATTTTTGATGAGTTTTTTAAATAAATAAAACAAATGCTAATTTTTTTAGTCGGTTATATGGGTTGTGGTAAATCTACGTTAGGTAGGCACATGGCTCAGGAGTTGAATTACAAATATATTGATACTGATACTCTTATAGAAAAAAAGTACGATGCAACGATTCCACAAATTTTTGTATTGCATGGAGAAGATAGATTCAGAGAAATGGAACGAGAAGCTGTTCAATCTCTTGATGAAAGTGAAAATGCTGTAGTTTCGACAGGTGGTGGTTTGCCTTGTCATAATGAGAATATAGAGTTACTAAATAGTAAAGGTTTCACAATTTATATAGAAGTTCCTGAGGAGCTACTTTTAAAACGTATTTCTAAGACAAGCTCAAAACGTCCTCTTCTTGCACATAAAACGCCAGATGAGATGCTAGATTTTGTTAAAGATAGTCTTGATAGACGTAGACCTTACTATCAACAAGCTAAGATGAAAATTAGTGGTGGACATATTCAAGCACATGATATTGTGCAACTTATGAATATGACATTGCAATATAGTCAGACAGTATAATTTTTTTAAATAAAATAAAATAATGGAAAAAGGGCCTATTTCGCAATTTGTTTTGCGTAACTATCGTCACTTCAATGCCGCAGCTCTAGTAGATGCTGCTCAGGGTTTTGAAAATCAAATGAAAGATGGTGGTAAAATGATGCTTGCCATGGCTGGTGCTATGAGTACTGCTGAACTTGGTATTTCTCTTGCTGAAATGATTCGTCAAGATAAATTTCAAATAATAAGTTGTTCGGCAAATAATCTGGAAGAGGATATAATGAACCTTGTGGCTCACTCTCACTATAAGCGTGTTCCAAATTATCGTGACCTTACACCTGCTCAGGAAAAAGAACTTCTAGATAGTCATATGAATCGTGTTACAGATACTTGTATTCCCGAAGAAGAGGCTTTCCGTCGTCTTGAAAAACATCTTGTTGACGAGTGGACAAAAGCTCGTGATAATGGTCAAAGATTCCTACCTTATGAATTTATGTATAACCTTATAAGATCAGGTGTTCTTGAGCAATATTATGAGATAGATCCAAAAGATAGTTGGGTTCTTGCAGCTTGCGAAAAAAATATTCCAATAGTAGTTCCTGCATGGGAAGATAGTACTACAGGTAATATTTTCACTGCACACTGTATCAAAGGTGATTTCGAACCTAGTCTTGTTAAAAACGGTATAGAAACAATGATTTTCCTTACAGAGTGGTATCGTGCTAACTCTGGTGGTAGAGGAGTTGGCTTTTTCCAAATTGGTGGTGGTACAGCTGGGGATTTCCCTATTTGTGTTGTCCCTATGATGGCTCAAGATTTAGAGTGGGAAGAAGTTCCTTTATGGAAATATTTCTGTCAGATTTCAGATTCTACAACATCTTATGGTTCTTATTCAGGTGCTGTGCCAAATGAAAAAATCACTTGGGGTAAACTAGACATAGATACTCCACGTTTTATCGTTGAGTCTGATGCAACAATTGTTGCTCCGTTAATTTTTTCTTACGTTTTAGGAAAATAATATTTTCAATATATAGATTGCATCTGCTCTTTGCTTAAAAAAGTGAAGAGTTGATGCAATTATTAATAAATATAAAACTACTTAACATTGGCAGGAATTTATATACATATTCCCTTTTGCGGACAGCTTTGCACATACTGTGATTTTCACTTCAGTATGTCGTTGCGTCGAAAAGATGAGATGATTGATGCTCTTTTAGCAGAAATGGAGCAAAGAAAAGAGTATCTATCCAACAAAAAGATAGATACTCTTTATATAGGTGGGGGTACGCCTTCCTTGCTTAGTGTTAAAGAGTTAGGCTCTTTAGTTTCGGGTGTCTCAAAATATTGGGATATATCTAATCTTAAAGAGTTTACCATAGAAACAAATCCTGAAGATTTAAGTGAAGAATATCTTAAAGATTTATTATCTTTGGGAGTAAATAGGTTAAGTATAGGAGTTCAATCGTTTGTAGATGAGTATCTTAAATTTATGAATCGCCGTCACGATGCAGAGCGAGCTTTGCGTTGTGTGAAAGATGCTCAAAAGGTAGGTTTCAAAAATATATCTATAGATTTGATATATGGCATTCCAAAATTAACAGATGAACAATGGCGAGAAACTCTTAAAAAAGCACTATCTTTGAATATACAACATCTTTCTGCTTATCATCTTACGATAGAGCCAAAAACAGTTTTGGGGCTTCGTCAGAGAAAAGGACTTTTTAAACAAGTAGATGAAAATATAAGTCAGAGCCATTATGATATACTAGAAAAAGAGACTCACGATGCTGGTTTTGAGCATTATGAAATATCTAATTTTTCTAAAAATGGTTTACGTGCTATCCATAACGGTAATTATTGGAAAGGTATTGACTATTTAGGCATAGGACCTTCGGCACACTCTTTTGACGGTAAATCGAGACGTTGGAATATAGCAAATAACACACGCTATATAGAAGCTATGCTTAATAATGGTGGTGAAGGAGGCTTTGAAGGAGAAAATCTTACTCTTTCCGACCATTACAACGAATATATAATGACAATGCTTCGTACAATAGACGGGGTGTCATACGATAATTTAAAAGAACGTTTTGGTGAAGTTTATGCTGAATATTTTTTGAAAAATATAGAACCATTTGTTTCAAAAGGTACAATTATAGAAAAGGATAATAATTTTTCTATAAAAACAGCAGATTTCCTCATTTCAGATTCTGTGATTAGTAATCTCTTTTATATAAACGAAAATGATTAAAATAGTAAAAAATGTTACGATTGTGCCAATGACGCACGAAGTAACTTTCTGGGGAGCAGTTGCCTTTGAAGATGGCAAAATTATTATGGTTTCTCAGGGTAATCAAGAAGCAGATAGATTTATAGAAGAATTAAATGGTGATGTCGAAGTTATAGACGGAAAAGGTGGTATCTTGCTTCCAGGGTTTATAAATCTTCATAACCATGTATCTATGACGCTTTTACGTAGTTATGCAGACGATATACCTCTTATGCCATGGCTAACAGAGAAGATATGGCCCGTAGAAGACAAAATGACTCCAGAACATATATATGTAGGTGCTAAATTAGGCATTGCAGAGATGCTTTTGGGTGGTACAACAACTTTTGTTGATATGTATGCTAGTGAAGATATGGTTGCTAAGGCTGGTGTAGAATTAGGTATGCGTACCGTTTTAGGATTGGCTTTTTTAGATCAAAGTTTCCCTTATTTTGAAGCTTTTGCAGAGAAGTTAATAGAAAAATATGGAAAAGAAAATGGGCTTGTCTCTTTGACAATGTCTCCTCATGCTCCATATACTTGTTCTCCAGAAACTTTAGAAAAGGCTGTTGCTTTTGCGAAAAAACACAACCTTATGGTTCATACTCATCTTAGTGAAACAGAAACAGAGATAAAACAAATCCGTGAGCGTTACGATAAAACTCCCGTAGAATATTTCAGAGATTTAGGGCTTTTTGACCAAAAAACTATTGCTGCACACTGTGTATATCTTGAAGATAGTGATATGAAGATTATGCGTGATTATGGTGTTTCGGTTTCTCATAATCCACAAAGTAATATGAAATTAGGAAGTGGTATTGCTCCAGTGAAAAAGATGATGGATTATGGTATAAATGTAGGCTTAGGAACAGATGGTCCAAGTTCAAATAATGATCTTGATATGTGGGAAGAGATGCGTTCAGCTTCATTCCTTCAAAAAGTCGTTGCCTTAGATCCTACAATCCTTCCAGCATACGAGATACTAAAAATGGCTACAGTAAATGGTGCAAAAGCATTGAACCGTGACGATTTAGGGACAATAGCTGTTGGACAAACTGCCGATTTTATGATTATAGATACTTCAAAACCACATTTTTTCCCTTGTCACGATGTAATAGCAAACCTAGTATATTGTGGAAAGGCTTCAGATGTAGATACAGTGTTTGTAAATGGTAAAATGGTAGTTCGTAGTAAAGAGCTAATGGGTGATAACCTTTCAAATATATATAATCAGGTGCAATGTGCCATTAACGAATTAGAGATAGCAGAAGATTAATGAAAATAGCAGTTATTTTTCCCACGACGAGTGAGGCAATTCATTTCAAAAGAGATGATGTATCAATATTTTTTTGTGGCGTAGGCATTGCGGCATCAACATACACAACAACAAAAGTAATTAAAGAACATAATCCCGATGTCCTTATTTTAGCAGGTATTGCTGGAGTATATCCAGAATCTAAATATGATATTGGTGATACAATAATAATAAAAAGTGAGGCAGAGGCAGATTTAGGATTTTTCTATGATGAGGGATTTCGTCATATCTCAGATATGTCTTTAGATATGGATTTTGAAGTAACAAAATCGTTAGAGTGTCCTTATGCAAATAAAAATTTACCATTGCCTTTAGGTACAAGTAACACAATGAATTGTGCTATAGCTCCTTTTGTTAGAAAAGAGGGAGTAGATGTTGAAAATATGGAAGGTTCAGGATTCTTCTATTCTTGTCTTAAAGAGAAGAAGTGTTTCTATGAAGTACGTTCAATATCTAATGTTGCAGAAACAAACCATGAAGATTGGGATTACGATAACTCTATACGTTGTATGACAAATGGTCTTCATGATTTAATAGAATATATATTTAAAAATGACAATTAAAATAAATATATCTACGTGTCCTAACGATACCTTTATGTTCGATGCTTTATTACACAATAAAATCGACACTAAAGGCTATCGTTTCGAATTACATATGGCAGATATTGCTGAGCTTAACAATATTGTTGAAGAGGGATATGTCGATGTTTCAAAAATCAGCTATGCTGTATATCCTAAAATAGAAGACAATTATCAAATTCTAAATAGCGGTAGTGCTATGGGACGTGGAAATGGTCCTTTGCTTGTAAGTAAAAGAAAAATATATGCTGACGAGATAAAAGATTTGAAAATTGCTGTTCCTGGACTTACAACAACTGCAAATATGCTTTTAACAATTGGTTTTGGCGATGTTAAAGAGCGTAAAGAGTATCTTTTTTCTGATATTTCGTCTGCTGTTGAGGCTGACGAGGTGGATGCGGGAATTCTTATCCATGAAGAGCGTTTTTGTTATAAAAAAATGGGGCTACAGCTTATTTCCGACTTAGGACAAATGTGGGAGGATAAAAGCGGATTGCTTATTCCTTTAGGAGCTATAGTTGTTCGCAGAGATTTAGATGAAAATATAAAAAAAGATATTCAAGAGCTTATAGCCGAAAGTATAAAATTTGCGTTTGAAAACCCACAATCTTCATTGTCTTTTGTAAAGCAAAATGCTCAAGAATTAGATGATGAGATTATAAAAAAACATATAAAAATGTTTGTAAATGATTTCTCTATTAATATTGGAGAAGTTGGGAAAAGTTCTGTGAAAGGTTTTTTCGAAGCGAGTGATACAACTTTAAAAAATAAAATATTCGTATAGTTATGGCAAAGAGTGGAAAGAAAAGTTTTAAAGATTCTTATAGTCAATATAATGAGCTATTAGCTTCTATGCAAAAAGGTAAATATGTAAATATTTATCTGCTTATGGGGGAAGAGGGCTATTTTATTGATATGCTTTCAAACTATATTTCTGTAAATGCTATGCCCGAAGATATGAAGCCTTTTAATCAAACTGTGCTTTACGGCGGTAGTAGTTCTGCTCAGGAAGTTGTGAGCTTGTGTCGTCAATATCCTATGACGGGAGAAAAAAGTGTTATAATTTTACGTGATGCTCAGGCGATGTCAGATTTGGCATCATTATTACATTATATTAAAGAACCCCTGCCAACAACTTTATTAGTTTTGTGCCATAGTGGTAAGATGCTCGATAAAAGGTCACCACTTTATAAAGCTATAAACAAGGAGAGCGGAGCAGTAGTTTTTGAATCTGTGCCTCCACGAGAATATGAAGTTGATGGGTGGATAAATGATCTAGTAAAAAATCATGGTCGTACTATAGAGCCTTCATCAATCCAGATGCTTGTTCAATATCTTGGTGCCGATATAATAAAAATAAGTAACGAACTAGATAAGCTACTTACAGCTCTTCCAGAAAATGTTAAAAAAATAAGTTCCACAGATATAGAAAATTATATAGGTATAAGTAAAGATTTCAACAATTTTGAGCTTACGAAATCGTTATCTGAATGTAACTTTTATAAAGCTTTGCTTATAGCTCGATATTTTGCTGAAAGTCAAAAACAAAATCCATACGTTGTAACAATTCAGATGCTTTATATGCATTTTCAACGTATCTTTAATTTGGCAATAATAATGTGGACAGCGAAACACAAAAAAACGCAGATTCCTTCAGATATGGAACTTGCAAAAATTTTAAGTTTGCCTTCTCCTTTTTTTCTTAAAGAGTATATGCAAGCTGTTAAACACTATAACACATCTCGTTCTTATGCAATATTAGGTCTTATTAGAGAATATGATTTAAAAGGAAAAGGTTTAAATCAAGGAGGCGTAACTGTTGGTGAGTTATTAGAGGAATTAATACTTAAAATATCAAAACAATAAAACTATGATGACATACATAATAATTTTTGTTACTGTAATCGTATCTTTGATATGTTTCAAAAATAGAACGCTTTTTTTTAAATTGTCCCTTAATCCATATAGCGTTATACGTCGTAAACAGTGGTTCAGAGTCCTTACTCATGGCTTTGTTCATACCAATTCAATGCACCTTATTATAAATATGTTCGTGCTTCTCTCTTTTGGTATGTCCGTAGAATATCGTATGGTACATATTTACGGAATGGGTTCATTAACTTTTGTCCTTTTATATGTTTTTTCTTTGATTTTTTCGGCTCTTCCAGATATCTCAAAATATAAAAACGATTATCAATATAATAGCGTAGGTGCTTCGGGTGCTGTTTCTGCAATACTTTTTGTATCTATACTTTTTAATCCTTGGGGTAAGTTATATCTTTTTTATGTACTCCCAATTCCAAGTATTTTATTTGGTGTGGCATACATAATATATTCTCGATATATGAGTAAACGAGGAGGAGATAATATCAATCATATGTCTCATGTTTATGGGGCTTTGTTCGGTATATTGTTTATGGTAGCAATAAAACCATCTCTTATAGTCTCTTTTTTCTCTAAGCTTTTTTACTTTATTTAGGTCATAAATAGTAGTTTGTCGACAAAATCTCTGTGTTAGTCTAATTTATTATAGTATTAGGAAAATTGTAGCTATTTTTATATCAAAATAAATATTAGAGTTATGAGAAAACAAACATTTTTAGCATTTTTGATTATACTACTTTTTTCTGTTCCAGCATTTGCTCAGCAAGGAAATCGTGTTAAAGTAGAAATTAGTGGAAAAGTAATTGATAAACAAACAAAGCAACCTTTGGTGGGAGCTGTATTGTCTGTTGGAAATGGTCGTAATGGTGCTATCTCTGGTGAAAATGGTTCGTTTGAAATAAATCTCCCAGCAGGTAAAAATGTAATATTAAATATATCTTTTTTAGGATATAAAGAGCTTAATTACTCTTTATTAGTCCCTAATGTATCAACAAAACTTAAAAATAATATAGCTCTCGAAAGCTCAAATCTAAAAATGGAAGTCGAGATAGTTGGTAAAGCCCCAATAGGAATAGTTAAGGGCGATACTACTCAATATAATGCTGGTGCTTTTAAAGTGAATCCAGATGCTTCAACTCAAGATTTATTGGCTAAAATGCCAGGTATGACTGTTAATGATAACGGTAGTGTTACCTCTATGGGTGAAAATATAGAGGTTATTTATGTTGATGGTAAAAGTTATTTTAAAAATAACGTAGCAACGGCTTTATCTTCTGTTCCTGCTGTTGTGGTCGAGAGTGTTCAGGTTTATGATGATAGAAGTCCTCAGGCAAAATTTCTTAATTATGACGATGGTAACAATAAAAAAGCCTTAAATATAGTAACGAAAAAAGCAGAGCGTAAAACTAATTATATTGGAGATGTTATGTTGGGATATGGTAGTGACAATCGTTATATGGGTTCTGCAAATTTCAGTATGCTTGGTGAAAAGAGTAGTCTTGTTTTTGGTGCTGGTTCAAACAATATAAATGTATCGCCAAATCGTCAACGTCGTTTCTATGGAATGAGTAGTCAATCGGGTATTACAAAAGCTACGGGTGCTCGACTTAATTTTATGCATGAAATAAAAGGCGGTGAAATAACCTTATCCTATATTTATGATAATGAAAAATTAGATGCTCTGAAATTTATTAATAAACAGTATCTTTCATCATCTCAGATAACAAATAAAATAGATAGTTCCTTTAATGTATATAGTTCTCATAAATTAGATTTCGAATATAGTCAAACCTTAAATGAAAATAATCGTTTGGAAGTAGAACTTTCAACAAATTACAGCGATACAGATGATTTTGACTACTCTCTACAGAAAAATAATATAGATGGTAATATCACTAATGTTTTGACCGATACTAAGCTAAAGGGTTCTGTTTTTGGCTTTAAGGGGTCTGTAGATTATATCCATAAATTTAATGATAAAAGAGATTTATCAGTTTCTTTAGGAGCAAAATATTCAAATGATACTAGTGATAAGCTCCAAACGGGTTATGTCAATAGTTCTGCTGGAACGTTGAATGATGAAGATATTAACGAGAAATATTTTAATGATATTGTAAGTACTGGTTTTTCAGGAGAGTTTCGTTATACAGAGAAGCTAAGTAAGTTTTCTCGTTTAGTTTTTGCTTATGATACAGATTATAGTTACGGTGATTCAGATAAAAAACTTTATGCTTATGACGTAGTTAAAGGTGATTATGTAGATTTGAAAAAAGATTTATCTAATGTTTTTAATAATGATTATTTTGTAAATAGTGGTGGCTTAGGCTATGTCTTTTCGAAGAAAAAGAGCACTTTAAATATGTGGGTTCGTTATCAAAATGGGTTGTTAGATTCAGAAACAACTTTCCCTGAAAATGCTAAACCGCTAAATAAAAATTATAATAGTGTAAATATTAAAACAAAATATAAATTAGCAATAAGTAAACAGAAATCATTAACAATTTATGCTAGCTCCACTCCTTCATATCCTTCAATATCAAATTTGCAGGAAGTTCTAGATGTTTCAGATCCTTTAAATGTTCGTAACGGTAATATTAACTTATCGCCAAGTCAAAATAATAGGTTCAGAATTAGATATAGCTCTTCGAATATTAAAAAATCTACGGTTTTCAGAGCAATGGCAAGTATAAATAACACTCAAAATGCAGTAGTAAATAGTACTCGACTATTAACAGAAGACGAGTATATAGGTGAAACATTATTAACTTCAGGAACACAATATACATCTCCTGAAAATATGGATGGTGTTTGGCGTTTGTTTACTGGTGCTTGGTACTCTTTCCCTTTAACTTCGCTTAAATCTAATTTTGAGTTTGGAGGAATGTTCATGTATAGCAGATCACCGTCTATATATAATGATGAAAAATTTGTTACAAATAATTATAATCCTAATTGTATGTTTCGTTTTACTAGTAATATAAGTGAAAATGTAGATTTTAATATTTTCAATAGAGTAGGCTATACATATTCTACAGGTTCTAATGACACGAAAAATCGTTCGATAAGTGATAATGCGAGTTTAGGAGCAAATTATATATTCTTAAAAAGTTTTTTTATTAACTTAGAATATATGTTTAAATATTCATATTATTATGATACTCCAAATGTCACTAATAGAACACACCAATTGAATATGGCTGTTGGTAAGAAATTCATGAATGATAAATTGGAATTAAGAGTTACTGGATTTGATATATTAGGTCAAAACAAAGCTATATCCCAAAGTGTTAGCGATATAGCAATAACAAGTACTGATTCTAATATTCTTCAGCGTTATTTTGCAGTCTCTTTGCGTTATAAGTTTAATACAATGAAGAAACCTATGAGTAATTCTAAAAAAGGAAATAAAAAAGGTCGTAGACATGGGAAAACACAATTTTCAATGTAAAAACTGTAGCTATGAATAAAACGAAAAATATCATATTACACTTTATTTGTTGGTCTATATTAATGTTTATAACAACTGTTAATAACATTAATTTTTCTGATTATAATGAATTAGCAAAAGATGCATTTATCAAAGAAAATCTTTTGGTTTGGGGTGTGTATATTCTATTATTTTATTTGTGTTACTTTTTTATCTTCCCAAAATTATTTATTAAAAAGAGATATTTTTTATTTGTACTATCTCTAGTTGTCTCTTTTTTATTATCATTTAACATTATTAATAGATTTCATACTGATAGATTAATAGGTTATTATAAAAATGAAATTATTGAGCTAAATCAAAATCAAGATATATATCCACGAAGGAAGGTTAATAAATTATCTATAATAGAGAATCGTCTGAAAAGGGCAGAGCTAAATAAAAACACGTTTAATATTTTAGCTCCTCACTCTGCACGAACCAATTATCCTATAATATTAGTTATTATTACAGCTTTCGGAATACGATTTTTTCAAAAATGGAGAAGTTATAAAGATAACCTTGAAAAAATAAAACGTCAACAAACAGAATCTGAGCTTATGTATCTGCGTAAGCAAACAAATCCACATTTTTTATTTAATACTCTAAATTCTATTTACTCTTTAGTTATAGGTTCTTCGGAAGAGGCTGGAGATGCTGTTTTAAAATTATCAAATATTTTAAGATATATGCTTTATCAGACAGATAAGGATAAAGTTTCTTTGAAAAAAGAGATATCTATAATAGAAGATTATCTAGATATTCAAAAATTAAAAACTACCGAATTAACAAAAATTAACTTTATTAGAGAGTGTGATAAAGATGATTATTTTTTACCACCGTTAATTTTATTGCCTTTTGTAGAAAATGCTTTCAAATATGGTGCAGATAACGTTAATGATTCTTTTATAAACATAGAAATTAATGCTATTAATGGTGTTTTAGAGTTTAAAGTTACCAATAAAATAGTTTGCCAATCTGAAAACGAAGAGGGTGGAATAGGAATATCTAATATCCGTCGTCGTTTAGAACTTTTATATCCAAAAAAATATATTCTTAAAACTTTTTGTAAAAGTGGAGATTTTTTCATATATTTGCGTATAGCAATTTTTTAAATCAAAGTTAGAAACATGAAAGCAATTGCAATTGATGATGAGCCATTAGCACTATCAGTCGTTGAACGTTTTTGTGAAAAGACACAAAATGTAGAGCTAATAAGTTCATTTACGGATAGTATACAAGGGTTAAATTACATATTAAATAATAATATAGATTTATTATTTCTTGATATAAATATCCCTCATCTTTCAGGTTTAGATCTTGCTAAGAAACTCCCAAAGAGCGTTAAAGTCATTTTTACCACGGCTTACCAAGATTATGCTCTTGATGGTTTTGATTTATGTGCCACCGACTATCTTCTTAAACCTTTTTCTTATGATAGGTTTCTTAAAGCTGTCAATAATGCCCAATATTTATATTCTTTAGAGCAAAATCAATTATTTACTAAAATTTTAACCGTTAAGGTAGATTATATTAACCAAAATATAAATGTTTGTGATATAATCTATATTGAGGGATTGAAAGATTATGTGAAGATTCATACTATAAAAAGAGTGTTTGTAGTTAAAAAAACGATGAAATCACTCGAAAAAGAATTAAATGGTCTAGGTTTTGTACGTATACACAAGTCCTACATTATAAATAAAGCGTATATTAAGGCATATACTAACACCTTTTTAATATTGAGAGATGAAATCAAAATTCCTGTGGGTGAACAATATAAAGGTGTTTTAATTAAGAAGTAATAGTATAACTAATGAGAAAAGTGTTCTTTAGCAGAGTAATTTCTTAAAATTAATAAACATGTTGAGGCATTATTATCATATATAATGTCTTGACGTTGAATAGAATAAAATAATATGATAGTATATGTTGTTTATTAAATCAAATTAAGGGTCTTAAAAATTTGATTTTATCGATACAAATATTAATTTTGTCGGAACAACAAAGAATGCAAAAACAAATAATTTAACCTAAGTATTAATTAAACTAAAGATTGTTATGAGAATCAAAGTTTTACCAAACGCGCGCAGAATCATTTTTATGATGATAGCTGTGCTGATTCCTTCTCTGACATTTGCTCAGAGCTATACTTTAACAGGTATAGTAAAAGATGATATGAGTGCACCTCTTGCAGGTACAACAATTATCAAAGCAGGAAATTCTGGTGAGGGTACAATCACAGGTGCAGATGGTTCATACGAACTACCTGTTGCTAAAGGAGATGTCCTTACTTTTTCTTTCATCGGTTACATTGACAAGAGTATCACTATTTCTGGTCAATCAAAACTTGATGTACAAATGGTTGCTGATGCAACAAAATTAGACGACGTTGTTGTCGTTGGTTATGGTCGTATGCGTAAAGCAGACGTTACTGCAGCCATCACTTCAGTAGACGTTGATGAACTTAAAACAGTTGCTACATCTGATCCAATGGCTGCACTTCAAGGTCGTGTTTCTGGTGTAAATATCCAAAAGACTAGTGGTCTTGCTGGTTCTGGTGTTTCTGTTAAAATCCGTGGTATCAATACATTTGGTGGTAATGCTCCACTTTATATTATTGATGGTTTTAAAAGTGATATAAGTTCAGTTAGTCCAACAGACATCGAATCTCTTCAAATTTTGAAAGATGGTGCTGCTGCTGCTATTTATGGTTCTGAAGCTGCAAATGGTGTTGTTATCATTACTACAAAATCTGGTAAAAAAGGTAAAGTAGTTATAGATTTCAATTCTTATATTAGTTATCAACAAATTGCAAAACAACTTGATTTCTTAGATACAAAAGGTTATCAAAAATTGGAAAATTTGAGAGCTACTAATGATGGTAAGGATCCTATGGAATCTATCGTTGCGCCTACAGATGTAGATACAGATTGGCAAGACGAAGTTTATCGTAATGGTTTTGCTCAAAGTTATGGTATTAGTATCTCAGGTGGTACAGAAGATATGAAAGTTGTAGCAGGTGCGAATTTTACTGATCAATTAGGTATGACTATTGGTAACCGTTATGATCGTCAAGATGCATTCGTTAAAGCACAAATTAAAAAACATGCTCTTACTTTCGATGCTAAAATAGCATATAATGGTTACAAACGTACTGATGCAATGTATAGCCTTACAGATACATATAAAATGGCTTCTATTGTTCCAGTTTATTCTGATGAAAAAGAAACAGGAGATGGTTTTTCTCGTTATGGTCAATCAAAAGACTTAATGGGTATTAGTATTAAAAATCCAGTAGCTATGCATGAGAATGAAAGCTATACTGAATTTAAAAATGCTATACAAGCTGATGCTGCTTTAACTATCGATTTTACTGATTGGTTATCATTTAAATCAGGATACTCTTTTGCTACAGATATTTATAGAGGTAATGGTTATGCAAAACCTTATAGAAAAAGTAGTACTGAAACTCAAGAATTCTCTTATGTTTACGATTCTCGTTCTCAAGAAATTCGCCAAACTATAAATGAAGTATTGACTTTCGACAAGAAATTTGGAAAACACTCTTTTAATTTCCTTTTGGGTCTACAATTAGATTTACAAGAAAATAATTGGGCTCGTGCAAATGTTGATGGTTATGTTACTGACGATGAAGGTAATAAAGTTGCTGCTGGTTTCCAAAATACTGATTTTACTACATTAGATGCTGGTAAAGGTGGTTCTTTTACAGGAAATGGTTCTTATAATGAATATAATCGTGTATCTTATTTTAGTCGTTTAAATTACAACTATGATAATCGTTACCTTATTCAAGCTACTGTACGTCGTGATGCTTCTTCTAAATTTGGAGAAAATAATCGTTGGGGTACTTTCCCTTCAGTTGCTGTTGGTTGGAGAATTACACAAGAAAACTTCTTCCCAGAAGATACAGTTATTGATGATTTAAAACTACGTTTATCTTATGGTACATTAGGTAATGAAAACGTTTTATCTTCTTATGCTTACGAAGCATTAATGCAAAAACAACTAGGTTCTTATGCTCACGTTTTTGGTGGTGCACCAATTCTTGGTATGAGTTCTTTTGATATTGATAATAAAGATCTTAAATGGGAAACAACAGAATCTATAAACTTTGGTCTTGATTATGCTCTTTTAGATAATCGTTTGTCAGGTACTTTAAATTATTATCAAACTACTACAAAAGATCTATTAACTTATAAAGAATTTCCATATTCTGCAGGTTTAAATTCTACTCTTTTAAATGTAGGTAAAGTTCGTAATAATGGTTTTGAGTTTGAACTTAGATGGGCTGAAACAAAAGGTGATTGGGATTATAATGTTGGTTTGATCGTTTCAACTACTCATAATGAAGTTCTAAAACTTGGTAGTAAAAATATATCAGGAAGTGCTTTAGCTAATGGTGGAGTTCATATTCCAACATCTACAGAGGTTGGACATGCTATCGGTGCATTTAAATTGTACGAAACAGCAGGTCTTTTCCAAACAGATGACGAAGCTAAAAATTATACATTTACTGATAAAGAAGGAAACATTTCAAGAATACAACCTAAAGCCGAAGCTGGTGATGTTAAATTTGTTGACGTAAACAACGATGGTGTATTAGATGAAAAAGATAAAACATTCCAAGGTTCAGGTATTCCTAAAGCTGAGGTTTCTTTATCAATGGGTTTTGCTTGGAAAGGTATTGATTTTAATGCTCTTATTGGTTCAGGTTGGGGACATAAACTATATAATGGTAATATGTTCCAATATGGTCAAATGAATGAGCGTATTAATCAATTGGCATTTACTTTGGATTCTTGGACACCAGAAAACACAAATACAAATGTGCCAAAAGCTACAATTAATAATTATAACGACAATAACAGAGAAAGTGATAGATATCTTGAAAATGGTGATTTTATCCGTCTTCGTCAAATTCAAATAGGTTATACTTTACCTATATCAGCAACTCAAAAAATAAGCATTGATAAAGTTCGTTTTTATGTATCAGGTGAAAACTTGTTTACATGGACAAATTATTCAGGTATAGATCCTGAGTTTTCTAGAAGTTCATTAACAAATGCAGGTGTTGATAGATTAATTTATCCATTCACTAAATCTTATGTATTTGGTGTTCAAGTTACATTTTAAACCCTAAAATAAATTTAAAATGAAAAAAATATTATATTCATTATGTATACTTGCGTTTTTAGTAATTGCGCCAAGTTGTAATGACTTACTGGAATTGAAATCTCCAGATAAAATCTCGGCTGGAAATTTCTATCGTAATGAAACTGATGCATTGTCTGCAATAGCTGTAGCCTATTCAAAAGTAGGTCAAAGAGAATACTATTACGGAGAGCATTCATTTCACCTTCAAGAAGCACGTACAGATTTAGTTGATAATGCTGATCTTAAACAAATAGGTCCTGATGCTCCTGCTTTTTTTAATTTCGCAGTAACAAGTGTTAATGGTTATGCCGGTAATCTTTGGTATTACAGATATAGAGGTATTAGTGCAGCTAACAAAGTTATAGAAAACGTTCCTAATATTTCTTTAGATAATATTGCAGAAGATAAACGTGATCATATCTTAGGTGAAGCAAAATTTTTACGTGCTTACTATCACTTTATTTTGTTAATGGATTATAAAGATGTAATCTTAAGATCTAAGAGTACTACTACAGATAGTGATAAACTTCCATCTTCACGTGCTGATATTTGGGATTTTGTTATTGCTGAATTTGACGAAGCTGCTACATTAATGTCTTCATCTGTTGTAGTTCCTGTTGAAAGAGCTACTGCTAATACTGCTTATGCTTTTGAAGCTTGGGCTTTAGTAAATAGAGCTTATGAAACTGAGAATGCTGAATTTACAGGTTCTGTAGTTACTCCTCAAAATCTTACTGATGCACTTACTGCTATTTCTAAAATAAGTGGTCCTATTATTGAGACTAATTATCGTTCTTTATTTGATGGTACAAATAATAATAGTAAAGAAGTATTATTAACATGCCCATTTAATAATGATCCTTCATTTGGACTTAAAGCTATGCCTCACATGGGTATGCTTTCAAAAGAATTAGGTGGTTATCATGTACTTACTCCTTCAAAAGATTTATTGAAATTTTATGAAGATACAAAACTTGATGCTACTCATTATGACCCTCGTGCTTTAGCTACTGCAGTTTGGAATAATGATTTCTTTAATACTCCAGGTAATTTCCCTTTCTCTGCAACTATGAAATATAAGAAAGATGATACTACTCCTGAAGTTACACTTGAAGTAAATAAATTTTCTCAAGTATTTAGTAAGAATTTAGAAGGTTCATCTTTTTATAAATTCACTCCTAAATTTGATGCAATGTATGATGAAGAATCTTCAGTAAAAGCTACTTTCAAAGATTCTGAAAATCCAGTTGCAACAATTAAAGTTAAGGAAACTCCATATGAAGTTTATATTCCTATTATGCGTTATGCAAATGTTTTACTACTTAAAGCAGAATGTCTTGCTCAAACAGGTGGTGATGCAATTGCAGTTGTTAACGAACTTCGTTCAGCTCGTGGTATAGCAGCAACAAAAGAAACAGATGCTATGAAAGCTATTGAACTTGAGCGTATTTTGGAATTTGAACATGAAAATTCACGCTTTTATGACTTGCGTCGTTGGAATAAATTAGCAACTAATGCTAATGTTCTAGCTAGAGGTTATACAACAGAAGCAAATTTCATTGCTATTCCATCTGTTGAAATTGTAAACAATGAAGCATTGAATGGTGATGATGAAGAAGAAGAAACAGCTGAGTAATTTTCAGTTGTAATACTATAATTCAAAGGGGAGCAACCATATGGTTGCTCCCCTTTTTTTTGAATACTAATTGATAATAGTTTTAAAAGAATTATAATTATCTTTATGAAAATATATATATGGGGATTGAAAAATATTTTGATTTTTTAATTACTAGAGAATTCTATTATGAATAGGTAAAATAATAACATTAAATTTAAAGTAAATATGATGAATAAAAATAATAAATTATTAAGAAAATTTATATTAACTATGATCTCATTATTTTTTCTATTGTTGTTTGAGAATTATATAGATTCATTTATAAATTTATATTTAGTAAATTTAAGTTATTCAAATATGTACTCAAAAATAGTTTTTATTATTACGTTAGTGTTATGTTCAATATTTTTATCCTTACGAATTAAAATTTTTAATAAAGATTTATTAATTAATATTATATTTATTATAATTATTTATTCGCTGTATAGATTTAACATTATACCACATTCGAATTGGAATTTTGCAACACTTTTTAAAATTGTATTTTATACTGATGTAATTTATCTATTACCGATATTAATATTAAAACCTTTAATATTAAAAAAATTAACGAAAAAAAAGAATGTAAAATTTGAAAATATTGGTACGGATTGTCCAATTATAAATAAAGTTGATGATAAATTTGAATATTATAATGATGCTTGTAGATTATTAAAAAGAGTAATTAGTAATAAGCATCAAACAATTAATAATGCTTTAGTTATTGGTTTGAGAGGGAAATGGGGAAAAGGTAAGACGTCATATTTGAATATGATGCAAAAGGTTGTGTCTGAAAAGTATAATGATGAAGTTATAATTCTCAGATTTAATCCATGGCGTAACAGTAATTATAATCAGCTTACTAGAAATTTTTTAAAGGTAATAGGAGAAGGAATAGGTGATATTTCAATAAAAAATACTATTAATAATTACTTAAAAACAATTGTTGATACTGATATAAATTGGGTATCTAAATCAGTATCTTCTATTATAGGTGGAAAGAATAAATATGCAGATGAATTATTTGAAGATGTTAGTGAAAAAATTCAAAAGTTGGATAAATTACTTATAATTCAAGTAGATGATATTGACAGACTTACTGGAGAAGAAATATTTAATACGTTAAAACTTATTCGTAATATAGCTGATTTTAAAAATACTGTTTTTATTGTAGCATATGATCACGATTATGTTATTAGTTCTTTAAAGGAATTGCAAATAAAGGAAGAGTATCTAGAGAAAATATTTAATATATTTTATTATTTACCTGCAGTAAGAAAGGATAGGTTGATAGATATAATTAGTGATTTTTTAAAGAATTTTTTATCATTTAAAGGAGAGCAAGATAAAGTTATAGATAAATTTATGGATATTATAGATAACAATATATCTATGCGTAATGCAAAGAGATTAGTGTCAACGGTACAGTGTAATTGGTCTGATTTGTTAGATAGTGAAGGAGAATTATTAATTGATCTTTTAGATTATTTATTACTTAATTATTTAGGTATAGTAAATTCAAAATTGTATGATTGTTTGTCTAAAAATAGAGTTGAAACTGGATATATGGAAAATAATAATCCTGAAAAACTTCTACAAGTGTCAGGGGATATTTTTACTATTAACATGAATAAAGATAATTTAGGTAGAGAAAAATTATCAGATGATGAATATAAAAAAGAAAAATTAGCAAAAGTTATAGGTGAAAAAGATCTTTCTTTTGTTTATAATATATTCAAAGAGCTTTTTAATGTTGAAAGAAGAGGTATTGCAAGGATATCTTATATTAATTCATATTTTATGTATTTTGAACGTTCTGTGGATAAAAAGTTAATATATAAAAAAGATTTTAATGATGCTTTTAATAGTGGTTCAAAGGTGTTTATAGGAAAATTAGTAGAATGGAATAATAATTATGATATACATTCTCTTGATAGACTCATATCTAATATGAAACTAGATTCTGAAAAAGAGTGGATACGTACATTTAATGATATGTTATCTATTTCTCCATTACGATATTATGATTGGATTAGTGATACGTTCTTTCATAGTAAACAAGCGATATTTCCTAAGTTAGGGGCGGATTTATTAGAAGAGGAGAATGGCGATTTACATGATAAAAAAAGATTATATTCAGAATCTTTAATTAAGTTTTTGTTTGATGGTGATGTATTGGATAGA
This sequence comes from Bacteroidota bacterium, assembly GCA_015222165.1. Taxonomy (GTDB): domain Bacteria; phylum Bacteroidota; class Bacteroidia; order Bacteroidales; family Rikenellaceae; genus JADFUS01. The sequence continues at coordinate 1,394 of JADFUS010000042.1, read as the reverse complement.
GATTCTTTAGAGGTTATTCAAAAAAAGTTTGCATTTATACTAATGAGTAAAAATTTATTATATACGGCTCAAAATATTTTGGAAAATAAAGATCTTTCGCTTAAAGAGATTTTTAAAATATATTGGTCTAGATATATTAAGTTAGGAGTCGATTATTCAAATTTTGATAGAGATTTTTGGGATATTTTAGATGATATTAATTTTGATGATAAATCAGAAATTATAGAAATTCTAAAATTAAATATATTAGAACACATAGATGAATTTATGAATAATTACACTATTGAAAGATTACGTAAAAATGGAATTAAAATTATATTTAGTGAGTATGTTGTAATTTCGGGAAATAATGTAACAAAAAGAGGAAAATGGCTTTTAAATTTTATAAATTTTTTAGAGTCTGTAGAAAATAAATCGGAGAAGTTACTTAATTATATAAATGATGTAAGAAATTATGCAAAAAATGTCTAAATAATTAATTCGTTTAGGATATTATAGAAAATAAAATAGTTTATAAATCATTGATTTATAAACTATTTTATTGTGGAGCTGGAGGGCTTTGAACCCAATAGCTTATAAATCTAATTTTCAGCGATATACGAATGTAAATTTACTTGTGGTAATGATTTAGGCACAAGTTTTTTTCTCTTTTTTGTCCGTCATTGTCCGATGTTTGTCTGCTAATATCTTAGGTTCAAAAGTATAACAAATATTTAATATATGCAAGATGTTGATACACAAACTTTAATAATAGGTGCAAGGTGCAAGCTATATATTATATATAGCTTGCACCTTGCACCTATTATTAAAACAGAAAAATGAAATTAATGAGTTTAATAATATTATAATTTACTTTTAGTTCTATGCCAGTTTAAGTTTTTTCATTTCTTTGATTATTTCTGATGATATAAGCAAAAATATTGGACAGTTACTTTCCTTTTTTATTATTTAATTTATAACCATAAAATACTAATAACTATATTATTTTTTGACATATATATACATCTTTCGTTAAGTGTTACATTCGATATGTCTTCATAAGAATCAAACCAATCTTTTGCATTAACAGTTTCATTGTTATTATACTTAGTTCCATCTGCGAAATATTCGCCAGCAACAGTGTTTGGAGGGAGCTGTTTTGTGGTTTTAAAATTGGTTATATATTTATATTCAAAGTCAGGAGAGTAACATCTATGTATAATTATATTGTTCTGAGAGTAAACAGTCATAAAAGAATAGATATTTACTTCTAATAATCTAAACAAAATAGATGATAGACTAACTTCAAATTTTCTTTTAAATAATTCAACTATTTAGAAATCAAATATTTTCGCTCTATTGTTCTACCATTGATTCATCAGAAAGGTTGCAAATATATTTAAATATCAACAATT
>JADFUS010000041.1 GCA_015222165.1 Bacteroidota bacterium | reverse complement strand
GATTGGTAGAGGTTCTTCAAAATTCAACAGTTCCTATGCTCGGAATTTGTCTCGGAATGCAACTCATGTGTAGTTTTAGTGAAGAGGGAAATGTCGAGGGGCTCGGGATTTTTAATAATAGAGTGGAGCTTATGAATGGTGGTGGAAATATTAAAGTGCCTCATGTGGGGTGGAACACAATAACTTCTTTGAAGAGTCCGCTTTTTGAAAATGTCAGCGAGGAAGATTATGTCTATTATGTACACTCCTTTTCGGCAAATGTAAACGAAAACACCATAGCAACAACAGATTACTGTAAACCTTTTTCAGGTTCTCTAAATAAAAACAACTTTTTTGGGTGTCAATTTCACCCCGAAAAAAGCGGTAAGGTAGGAGAACTTATACTTTCAAATTTTGCAAAATTATGAATATAGAAATTATCCCAGCGATAGATATTATAGGTGGTGAGTGTGTGCGTCTTACTCAGGGCGACTACTCCCAAAAAACATCATATTTCAAAGATCCTATTGAGGTGGCAAAACGCTATGAGGCAATAGGTGTTAAACGTCTTCATGTTGTAGATTTGGACGGTGCAAAAGCATCTTATCCCGCAAATACAAAAGTTCTAGAGGGTATTTGTAAAGCTACTTCTTTAGATGTTCAATATGGTGGAGGAATAAAAAATGAAGATGCTTTGAAAGAGGTTTTCGAAAGTGGTGCTAAACGTGCTATTTGTGGAAGTATAGTCGTTCGCAAACCCGAAAAATTTGAAGAGTGGCTAATGCAATTTGGTGCTGGGAAAATAATTCTTGGTGCTGATGTAAAAGAAGGAAAAGTTGCTATAAACGGTTGGGAAGAGTCTTCTTCTTTGACAGTTGAAGAGCTTATAAGTCGTTTTTTGCCATATAAACTTTCTCAGGTAATTTGTACAGATATTTCTAAAGACGGTATGCTTCAAGGTCCTTCTTTTGATTTATACTCTTCGCTTTACGAAAAATATCAGAATCTAAATATTACCGTTAGTGGTGGAATTCGAGATTTGAACGATGTAAGAAAGCTCGATGAATTGGGTTTTCGCTCGGTGGTTATTGGTAAAGCTATATATGAAAATCGTATAACTCTTAAAGAACTTGAAAAATGCTTGCTAAACGAATAATTCCTTGTCTTGATATCAAAAATGGGAAGACTGTAAAAGGTATCAACTTTGAGGGTATAAAAGAGATTGGAGATCCTGTAGAAATGGGACGAAAATATGCCGAAGAGGGTGCCGATGAGCTTGTCTATCTTGATATTAGTGCAACACAAGAGGGACGTAGCACATTTAAAGAGCTTGTTAGTCGTATTGCGGAAAATATAAATATTCCTTTCACCGTTGGAGGAGGCATATCTTCCGTTGTCGATGCAGGCAATCTTTTAAAAGCTGGAGCAGATAAAATTACAATAAATTCTTCGGCAGTGCGAAATCCTCAGCTTATAAACGATATAGCTGGAAAATATGGTCGTCAATTTATTGTCGTAGCTATAGATGCAAAACTTATCAATGGCAAGTGGTGTGTGATGACTCACGGAGGAAACCAACCTACAGAAAAAGAACTTTTTTCGTGGGCAGTAGAAGCCTACGAGCGAGGAGCTGGTGAGATACTGTTCACTTCCATGAATCACGATGGTACAAAACAAGGTTATGCTTGTGATGAATATAGAAAATTGTCTAGTCTTGTGCCTATTCCTATAATTGCTTCGGGAGGTGCAGGGACGGTTCAACATATTGCAGATGTTCTTCAAGAAGGTTGTGCAGATGCGGCTCTTGCAGCCTCAATTTTCCACTATAACGAAATACCTATTCCTATTCTTAAAGAGGAATTAAAAAAACACGATATAATAACTCGAACAATAAAATATTAATAAAATGATAGAATATAAAGATTTAGATGCGAAAAAAAATAGTGATGGTTTAGTTCCTGCCATTATTCAAGATTGTAACACTTTAAAAGTTTTAATGCTTGGTTATATGAATCAAGAAGCTTTCGAAAAAACTCAAAAAGAGGGTGTCGTAACTTTCTTTAGTCGTACGAAAAATCGCTTATGGACAAAAGGAGAAACAAGTGGTAATTTCTTAAATGTTAAAGAAATATATAAAGATTGTGACGATGATACTCTTCTTATAAAGGTTGAGCCCGTAGGAAATGTTTGTCATAGAGGAACAGTTAGTTGTTTTGATACTCCCGATAACGAAGGGTTTATACGTAAACTAGAAGCTGTGATTGTTGGTCGTCACAAAGATATGCCTGCTGGTTCATATACTACTCATCTTTTTAATAAAGGCGTAAATAAAATGGCTCAGAAAGTTGGTGAAGAAGCTGTAGAAACAGTTATCGAGGCAATTGCTGGGAATGACGAAAGATTAATTTATGAAGCATCAGACTTGATGTATCACTCGTTAGTGTTACTTATTTCTAAAGGTTTTACAATTAAAGATATAGAAGAAGAACTTGCTAAACGTCATAAATAACAGATAGATTATAATATAAAAAAGACCGTCATTGACGGTCTTTTTTTGTGCTTTATGGTAAAACCGTGAACACCGTTATTAATAGTTGTGCTACGATAATTCGTAAAAACATTGTTAGTGGATATACAGCTGCATAAGCAATAACTGGTTCATCTCCATCTGTAGAGTCTTGAGTGTATGCAAGTGCAGGAGGGCTACCCATACTTCCGCATAACATACCGAATACCGAATACATATCTCCTTTTTTATAGCGTATACTGAAAAATCCAACAATTATCATAGGAATCAATGTTATTACAGCTCCGTATAATAGCCATATAAGACCATTTCCATTTATTATAGCAGGAACAAATTGACCTCCAGATTGTAAACCTAAACAAGCAAGATAAAGGATAATTCCTAAATCTTTAAGCATCTGGTTTGCGCTTTGAGGGGTATATGTTGCGAGTTTAATTTTATATCCAAAAGCACCCATACAAATACCAACAAGAACAGTACCTCCAGTTAATCCAAGTCTTATAGGAACAGAAATACCAGGCACCATTAAAGGAATAGATCCAATAAGCAGACCTAAAGAGACTCCTAAGAAAGTTACAAATAGATTAGGTTCGTCAAGTTTTTTAACTTTGTTTCCAAGAAGATTCTCTACTTTTTCTATAGCACTACCACTACCTACAACAGTAACTTTATCACCCATAAGAAGATAAAGGTTTTTTGTAGCTAGAAGGTTCATACCCGAACGATTTATTCGTGTTATGTTAACATTAAATTTATTACGTATTTGAAGAGAACCTAGAGTTTTACCATTGATATGAGTTTGTGTAACATATATATCTCTTGTTATAAAATCTGCATCCACAGAAGACCATTTCATATCAAGACGTTCTCCAATTAAAGGGACAATCTTGTCTATACTTTTTTGAGTAGTGGTCATTAAAATATAATCTCCAATATGTAGTTCTGTTGTTGGTTTTGGTGATACAACTTCTCCACCACGACGTAAACGAGAAATATTAAAGTTGTAATTAACAGAGTTTACAATATGGCTAAGAGTTTTTCCTTCGAAATTAGGGTTTGTTATACGTATAGTTAATAAAACGGGAGTTTCTCCGCTATTATCTTTTTTAGAATTTTCTGTTTGACTATATTTTTTTAATATATTTTTTAAAACTAGGATAACAAGAATAACTCCAATAATACCAAAAGGATATGTTACCGCACAGCCTAAAGCCATATCTGCTACAGCTTTTTCGTTTCCAGAAATCTGTGATAAAGTTTGTTGTGCAGCACCAAGCCCAGGAGTACAAGTTACAGCACCAGACATTACCCCTACAAGTTCGGAAATAGGTAAATCTGAAATAAAGAAAATTATTAGTGTTATTAATGTGCTTATAAGTAAGGCACAAATAGACATTACATTTAGACTTAGTCCACCAGAGCGTAAAGATGGAAAAAATGAAGGACCAACTTGTAATCCTAGGGAGTAGCCATATATTGCCAATCCAAAAGAAAGCATGAAATCTAGAACATCATAATTAAGGCTTACACCTAAGTGACCTGCAAGAATACCCATAAAAAACACAAAGGTAATTCCCAGTGATACTCCGAAAAATTTAATTTTTCCGAGAAAAATGCCTAAAGTACAAACAAGAGTGATTACTAAACAAGTGTAAAGCATCATCTGATCGGCAAAGAAACTGTTGATAAGTTCCATAATACTAATACTAAGTTGAAAAGGTTTTTATTAAAGTTATATTAGCTCTTTTTTAAGAGTTTTTTATATTCGTCATGCAAAGGTAATTATTATATACAATACAACTATATAAATATTATTTATTTTTTTGTTCTTAAATTTTTTTCTTTTAAAAGAAAAAATATAGCTGTTGAAAATGCAAGGAAATCTGATATTGGAATAGCCCACCATACCCCGTTAAGTCCTAATATTGTAGGTAAAAATATTAGCGTAGGTATTAAGTATATTAGTTGTCGAGCTGTTGTAAGTATTATGGATATAACAACTTTATTTATAGCTAGAAAATAGTTAGCAATAACTATCTGAATACCTATTGTAAACCATACACACGATGTTATTCTTAGCCCATCAATAGAGAAGGCTATTAATTTAGCATCAGTTGTAAATAATCTTGTTGCATATTCAGGAAAAATTTCTACAAAAAGAAAGCCTATAGTAAAAATTATAGTTGCTATTTTTGAGGTTAAGAAGAAAGTTTCTTTAACACGGTTTAAATTGTTTGCCCCATAGTTATAACCAATTATTGGTTGCATACCCTGACAAAGTCCAACAATAATAAAGCTCATTAGCATTTGGTAGCTATTAATAATACCAAAAGCACCTATGGCAATATCACCTCCATATTTTAATATCTGTATATTTATTATAATAACTATACCACACGAAATGAAATTCATAATAAAAGGAGAGAAACCTATGGAAAAAATATGTTTTACTATATTCCATTTCATTTTAAAACAGCCTTTACAAAATGATAGATCATTTTTTTTATTTGTAAAGTGTACAATAGCGAAAACAGCGCCTATAAACATAGAAATAGCCGTTGCTAAACCTGCTCCTTTAATTCCCATATCAAAACCAAAAATAAAAATAGGGTCTAAAATTATATTTATTATAACACCTATTAAAATAGTTATCATAGATTTTTCTGGGAAACCGCCACCTCGCATCACACTGCTAAGGCTAAAACAAATATTTGTAAATACACTTGCAGGAATAATTATATTAAGATATTCTACGGCGTAGGGAAGAGTAGCTTCACTTGCTCCGAAAAGCATCAATATAGGTTCTAAAAAAATATATGTTGGGATAATGAAAATAGTGGACATTATCAATGTTAAGATAGGAACATGGCCAAGAATATTCTTTGCCCAGTTCATATCTTTCATGCCAAGAACTATAGATATCCTCGTTCCAGCACCAACACCAACGAGAGTTCCTATTGCCGAAACAATAGCTGAAATAGGAAAAGTTAGTGTTAATCCAGAAATTGCCATTGTGCCAACTCCTTGTCCTATATATATTCTATCTACAATATTATAAAGAGCAACAACAACCATACTTACTATGGAAGGTATTGAATATCTTCTTAATAGTACAGAAATTTTCTCGTTGCTTAACTCTTCATATCTTTCGCTCATTCTTTAAATTTTAATTGGCCTCAAAAGTATATATTATTTTCCAATAAAAAAAACGAGATGCTAAATAAAAGCATCTCGTTTTTATATAATAAAAAAGTATATTATTTATTTATGTTAGGAAGTTCAAGTCCGTAACCTTTTTTCTTGTCTTCCATTTTTAGAAGTATAGCAAATATTAAAGCTAAAACACCAAAAGAAGTGAAAATTAACATTGGTATAGTGTAGTTATATCCAATAGTAGCTCCATCAGGACCAACGATTTTACAATACTTATCTAATACATTACCAATTAACAATGGAACACCCATTAAACCCCAGTTTTGTATCCAGAAAATTAATGCATAAGCAGTACCAAGTTTGCTTATAGGAATGATTTTTGGAACTGAAGGCCACATTGCAGAAGGAACTAATGAGAATGCAACACCTAAAAGAATTGTTAGGATAACAGCAAATACCCAGTTTGTGATAAATGGTAAAGAGAATAAAAGGTGAATACAGATTAGCATAATAGCACCAAATATCATGATTGACGCACCTTTACCTTTTCTGTCATACATATTACCAAATAATGGTGTTAGTAAGATAGTACCAAAAGGAAGGATTGATGGGATAAGCCCAGCTAAACTTTGTTCAACACCAAATTTGTTGACCATAAGATCTGTTGCATATTTCAAGAATGGGAACACTGCAGAGTAGAAAAGTACACATAGAATAGCGATATACCAAAAACCTTTTATTTTTATAATATCTAAAATATCTTTCATACGGAATGGCTCATCTTCTTCTACGCCTCCTTCTACATCTTGTTTGTCACGTTTGACATCCATAACGCAGAATACTAAGAAAGAAATAAGACCAATAATAAGAAGAAGAATACCCATTAAAATAGGTTTACTAAGAGAAGGCACACCATCAACAGAAAAAGCTGTTGCTATCATAGGAGTGATACCAATTGCAAGACCTGTACCGATACGAGCACATGCCATTTCTAAGCCCATTGCTAATGCAAGTTCTTTACCTTTAAACCATTTAACGATGATTTTTGAAGCTGTGATACCTGCAATTTCAACACCGATACCAAAAATACCATAACCAAATGCTGCTGCAATTACCTGTTTAGCTACGGGAGAACCGAAAAAGTTGATTGTTTCTCCGTCTAAAGAATGTGTTGATATAGCCCAATATTTTATTGAAGCACCAATTATCATTATTACAGCTGACATAACACCAGAATAACGAGCTCCTTTTTTATCCAATATCATTCCACCGAAGATAAGCATAAAGAAGAATACGTTAAACCAACCATATCCACTTGTAAATAGACCATAATCGCTACTTGTCCAAAGAAGTTGCTCTTCAAGCATGCTCTTTAACGGCGACATTACGTCGGTTATAAAATAACCACATAGCATCAAGAACGACACTAAGATAAGGACAGTCCACCTCGCGGCTTTCGATTCACTTAATTTTTTTTGTATAATTTCTTTCATTTTTATATTTTGTTTAATTTTATTTCGTTTATATATTGCTTTTTTGTGATATTTTGTTTAAAAATAGGTTGTTTTTGTAGAATTTTGCTTAAAAAAACCTATTTTTAAATAAACTTGAGCAAGGTAACGAAATTAATTTATTTTTTTGTAAGTTTGTGGGAGTTTTTTATATAAATTAATATCATGAAAATCATACATATCTCTTTTATATCATGTTTACTAACATTTCTGTTTTTAACAAACAATTGTTTCGCTCAAAGCACAGACTACGGTAAACCCGTCGATGTTCCTATCAGATTATCTGCTAATTTTGGTGAATTGCGAAGAAATCACTTACATTCTGGTATAGATATTAAAATGGCGGAATATTGTAGGAGTAGAAGAACCGTAAGAAGTACAGCAGATGGCTATATATCTCGTATTTTTGTTAGTCCTTCTGGTTATGGAAGAGCGATATACATATATCACCCCAAGAAAAAAACAACTACAGTTTATGGTCATTTAGAGAAGTTTATTGATTCTGTAGATAATTATACACGTAAAAAACAGTATAAGAATAAATCTTTTAGGGTTAATCTTTATCCTCCAGCAAATTTATTTAAAGTTAAAAAGGGAGATGTTATAGGTATTGCTGGAAATACGGGCTCTTCAAGTGGAGTCCATCTTCACTATGAGATAAGAAATGGTGCTCAAGAGCCTATGAATATTATTGAGAAAGGAATTATTAATGTTAAAGATACTCTTTCTCCAACAATAGTTTCTATTGGTGTTGTAGGTATAGACACAGTAAATAATTTTCCTATCTTTACTAAATTAAGGCGTTTCCCCGTTTCGAAAAAAGCAAATGGCGAGTATTTTGTAAGAGGCGATATAGAAATTGATAAACCAAGTTATTTTACAATAGAATATGTTGATAGAAAAAATGGTGTTCATAATAGTTTTGGAATCTATGAAATAGATGCTTTATTAAATGATTCACTGTTTTTTAAAGTAACTATAGATAAATTAAATTTTTCTACTACAAGATTTGCAAATTCTTTTTCTGAGTATCGTAAAAATAGAGCTTCAAAATATTCTGTAGCTCGTTTATATCGTTCTCATAATAACAAACTAAACATATATAGGAATATAGATAATAGAGGGATTTTAAAACCTTCGAATATACCAGAGAATTCAAAATTAAACATAAACGTATTCGATGATTGTGGAAATAAATCGAGAGTATCTTTAAATATTTCACCTTGTCATAACAAGAATCATGACCATAGTAACGATATGTCAGAAAATAGTTATTGTGTTAGATGGGATAAATCGACAATTCTTAAAAGCGTTTATGGTGAGTTGAAAATACCTTTTGGAGCTTTTTATGATACTGAAATGCTAGATTTCTATTATATCGATAATCCTAATGGGTATTCAAATAAATTGTTTGTTGGTAATATTTATATACCTTCGCAAAAACCTATGAAAATTAAGGTGAAAGATATTTCATTGCCCGAAAATTTGAGAAGTAAGGCATTATTAGCAAATGTAAATAAACATTCAGGAAGAAAGAGAAGTGCAGGAGGGTATTGGAAAAATGGATATGTAAACGGTAACATTAGAGATAATGGTTGTTATGAAATAGTTGTAGATACTACTTCCCCAAAAATTATCCCAAGATTAAAAAAGGGTAGTGTGATAAGTGGAAAATACTTTTATATTAAAATTAGAGATAATTTTAGTGGTATAGCTAAATACAATGGATATATAGATGGGAAATGGGATATTTTTGAGTTTGATGCGAAAACAGCTACGCTAAGGTGTAAAATAAATCGTTCGTCAACTCGTAAAAAACATGAAGTTAAGATAATCGTTGAAGATTGGAAGAAAAATAAAAAACATTTAAAAACGTACTATTATTGGTAAGAGTAAAGATGTTATAAAAAAATTTCATATCTTTGTCGGGTAAAAAATAATTAGAGGATGTTAAGCAGAAGATTTTTAAGAATAAAAGCACTTAAAGCGTTGTATAGTCACGCTTGTAGCCATGAGCAACAGTTATTAAGAACGCAAAAGAATATGCTTTTTAGCGTACAGAAAAGTTACGAACTTTACCCAATTCTTATGAATCTATGTGTTGAAGTAAGTAAATATTCGAAAATTGTTGTTGAATTAAACAAAAAGAAGTTCTTTAAAACAGAGCAAGATATCAATCCAAATATGTATTTGGTGAATAACCGTATTGTGAAAATGATTGCGGAAAACGAATATCTTAATAAAGCTTTAGAAGATAGTACTTTCTCATGGGAGGATAATGACGATATTATAAAGAAAATTTATACTAGAATGTCAAATCGTGAATATTATAAACGATATGTCCAAGCTGAAGATAGTTTTGAAAACGACAAAGAATTCTTAAAGAATTTTTATCGTAAAGAAGTTGAGGATTTTGAACCTTTATATGAACGTATAGAAGAGGTTTCTGTTTATTGGTATGACGATATCGAATTTATAACATGTAAATGTTTGTCAAATATTTTTGAGATCAAGGAAAATACAGGTCTTAGACCTTATCCAGTTTATCAAAAAGATGAAGATAGAGATTTCGTTATAAATCTTTTGGCTTATTCTATAAAGGATATGGATAAAAATATAGAGAGCATTAAAGGGTTGTTGAAAAATTGGGAAATAGAGCGTGTTGCATTAATGGACAAACTTGCTATTTCTTTGGCTATGACAGAGATAAATCATTTCCCTTTGATTCCTGTGAATGTTATCCTTAATGAATATATTGAGGTGACAAAATTTTATAGTACTCCTAATAGTGGTGTATTTGTGAATGGTATATTAGATAAATATATATCATCTCTAAAATCTCACGATGCTTTAAATAAAACTGGTAAAGGTTTAGAATAATAATATTGTGAAAAAAATTGTTGTCATATTTGCTTTTTTTGCTTTAGTAGGCTGTGGTTCGCTTTTTTCTAAAAAGAGCAGTGAAGCAGTTGCTAAAATTGAAACAAAGTCAGATAGTGTTAAAGTGCAAAATTTATTTGTTATAGATGAATTAACTTCTACGGGTAATGAGCCTATAGGAACATTAGATTTTGGTAAGATAAATTCTGGAGAACAGATAGAATTTTATTTTAACGTAAAAAATAGTTGCAAATTTCCAATGGTAATTTTAAATGTTACTGCTACTTGTGGTTGTACGAGTGTTGAGTATGATAAACCTCCTATAATGATAGGTTCGACACGTAAGTTTAAGGTTAATTATGATTCAAAAGGTAAAAGTGGAAAGCAACTTGTGATGATAAAATTAGTTACCGATAATGGGGATTACAATATTCGTATGATCCTTTTCGTTAGCGAATAATAAAATGAAATAATAAAACACTAAAAAATAAAATTATGAATTCATTATTTGTAACAATGCAGGCTCAAGCAGCAGGTTCTGGTTGGTCTTCGTTATTGATGATTGCAGCACTATTTGTAGTGATGTATTTCTTTATGATTCGTCCACAACAAAAGAAACAAAAAGAGTTGGCTAAATTTAGAAGTAGTCTTCAAAAAGGCGATAAAGTTCTAACAGCTGGAGGTATCTACGGAACTGTTAAAGATGTTAAAGAAGCTACAGTAACAATGGAAATAGCTAATGATATAAACATCAAAATTGATAAAGTAATGGTTATGCGTGACCCATCAGATATGGCTCGTTAATACTATTCTTAGTAATAAAAAGAGGTTGTCTATTTCACTTATGTGAATTTAGACAACCTCTTTTTTTATAACCTCTTATTTTTTTATGAGGAGGGAATGGTTTATGTATTTTATCTTTAGAGAAATATTATTTGTGTATAAGTAAGTATTTATTAAGATAAATGTTTTATATTAAAGAAAATCATAATTTTTTAGGTAATGTATTTTGAACAGTCTTTAAAAAGTTGATAATTATTTTTAATTTGTTAGTGATGTTATAATTAGTTTAATTTTTTTGTTGTGTTAAATGGTTATAAATATAGTACTTATGATTTTAAAAGGTTTAATTTTTTTAACAAGAGTTTAATAAGAAATTATAGTTAAGCCTCAGCTAGGTGCTTTTAAATCTTTTATTATATGTATAGTGTGTTTGTAATGTTATTCTTTATTAGAATGGATATTATTTTATTATATGTATTT
>JADFUS010000040.1 GCA_015222165.1 Bacteroidota bacterium | reverse complement strand
TAATTAGAGAGTTACTCGACTCTCCGATAAATGCTAAGTCTATTATTCTAAATAGACGTGGCAAAGATAATCTTTTTTAAGATATTTACAAATTATTTTTTTATATTTGTAAAACATGAACATAGAATCTATGGAAAATAAAAATACATCACATATACATCATCATCATGGTAGCTCTCAGAAAAATATAGCTTTAGCTTTTTTCTTAAACCTATTTTTTGCTATTTTCGAATTGATTGGTGGATTATTTACGAATAGTATATCTATTCTTTCTGACTCCTTACATGACTTCGGAGACAGTATTTCTCTTGCTCTAGCGTGGTATCTTGAAAAGATATCTAAAAAAAATACTTCTGCAACATTTTCTTACGGATATAAACGTTTTTCCCTCTTGGGAGCAGTAATAAATTCTTTAATTTTGTTAGTAGGTGCTATTTTTATAATCTTTGAAAGTATTGAGCGTTTAAAAAGCCCACAACCCGTTGAAGCCTATGGTATGATGTGGCTAGCGATATTTGGTGTAATTGTAAATAGTGTTGTTTTTTTACGTTCTAGAGGTAGTAAAAGTTTAAATGAAAGGGTAGTAGCCCTCCACTTTTTAGAAGATGTTTTAGGTTGGGTAGCTGTATTAATAGGTAGTATATTGATGATTTTCTTTGATATACCTAAATTAGACTCTATTTTATCAATAGCAATATCACTGTTTATTCTTTTTAATGTATTCAGAAATCTAAATGAGTCTGTAAAAATTATTCTTCAAAAAGTCCCAAAAAATATAGACTTAATAGACTTAAAAAAACAAATTGCCTCTATTGAAGACGTATATCAAGTTGGGGACATTCACGTTTGGTCACTTGAAGGAGAGTATAATATAGGCACAATTTCTATTATGCTTAATGAAAAAGTGATAATGCTCTCGGCTTCTCAAGACATAAGCAAAAAAATTCGTAACATATTAAAGTCTAACTCTATAGAACATACTACAATAGAAATAGAGCCTTTCAATGAAGAAAAAGCCCTATTAAAATGTCCTATAGATATGCTTGAAAAATAATCTTAAAGATTTTGTAAGAAATTTATAGTATCAATGCCATCTGCCCACTCGTTAAGCGATGGGCGTTGAGTGTTGCCATATTCTATTTGACCATCACCAACAATACATTGAAGAGTCTCTTTACGCTGATTTATAAAATCATCTTTTTCTTCATAAGTATCATAAAAGGAGTATGTTATCTCTCCAAGTGAAGCAACTCCACTATTTAAAGTTTCTTGTAAAAGAAAATAACCTCCATCTATAAAAGAAGTGTTATTTATTGTTAAAATAGCCTTTTTTTGTAAATAACTATTTTTAAAACACGTTAATGGCGCTTTATACTTCTTCCAACTCTCTACAATTGAATCTAAGCCAATATTACGCCTTATTAGCAGATGAGAAACATTTCTGCAACCTAATCCGCCATAATCAAAAACATCGTGCCACAAGCCTTCTAATTGCCTAGAAGCTAAAGTTCTATCAATTACAGCAATAGATGTTCTAGAACCTCTAATTAACGCAGGGATATTTTTATATTTCTTAGCGAATATTTTAGATGCAATATCTCCACCCGTAGCTATAACTGCATCATACTCATAATTTGAATTATAAGGTTCTATTTTACAGCCATACTCTTTCAGCTTATTTATCACCCAATTCATTAAAACACAATCTTTTGAAGATGTTTTAAAATAAGCAGTGCCTTTTAAAATTAATACCGCTAATAAATCTGCAAAACCAACTAATGGAATATTTCCAGCCATTATTAGAGCTATTTTTTTACCTGAAATCTCTTTAGAAGGGTAGCTAGAAAGCCATTTTTCTAATTTAGTTTTATCGAGCATATCATTTGATATTGCAGACAAAGAATTTTCGATAAAAGGCACAGTAAACCACTTGTTTTGGATAGTTGCCTCAGAAATAATATCTTTTGGCACATTCAACAAGTCGTTATGTAATTTTAAAAAAGCATCTATATTATACATTTTTCATTGTTTCAATTACTTTTTTCAAATCTTCAGGAGTATCTATAGCATAAGTTTTATGGTTTGTAACAGAGCATTTTATGCTATATCCATTTTCAAGCCACCTAAGCTGTTCTAAAGACTCACACTTTTCTAATTCTCCTTGTTCTAGCGATGTTATCTCTCTTAAAACATCTGAACGATAAGCATATAAACCTATATGTTTATAAAAAGTATGTTTATCTTGCCATTGATTTTTTTCAACTCCTCGCAAAAAAGGAACTACGCTACGACTAAAATATAGTGCATACATCTTTTTTGAAAGAACCACTTTTGGAGAATTATTATTATTTATATCCTCATCTTTATCAAAAGGTTTTACCAATGTGGCGATATCTACATTTTTATCGCTAAAACTTTCTGCTAAAAGTTGAAGCTGTTCTGTATGAATAAATGGTTCATCTCCTTGAATATTGATAACAATATCAAATTTCTTCTGAGTTTCTTTTTCAATTTTATCTAAGGCTTCACGACATCTGTCTGTTCCACTTTTATGCTGAGAAGAAGTCATCACAACATTGCAATTGTATTTCTTCGCAACATCTTCAATACGCTTATCATCTGTCGCAACATACACACAATCAAACACTTTCATTGTCTGATTAAAAACTCTTACAACCATAGGAAGACCTAAAATGTCTGCCAAAGGTTTACCTTCAAATCTTGAAGAGCCATATCTTGAAGGAATTAATGCTAATATTTTCATAGTAAAAACATAATATATTATATGCAAAGATAATTTATTTTTCTTTGTTTTATAAAAAAAGGTATTATCTTTGTGAAGAAATAATCTTCTATGACGATAGAAACTTTATATATCGTCAATCATATTAAAATCAAATATCTAATCATACTTTATGCAGGAATTATCTGTATTAGAAAAAAAGACCATAGTAGAATTACGGGTCATAGCAAAGGCAATCGGTGTTTTGAAACCTACCATTTATAATAAAGTAGAATTACTTAAAAAAATAATGGAGGTTGAAGAAAAAGAAACACCTAGAGAACCTGTACAAGTATCGCCAAGTAAAGTCGATAACATTGTAGAAACTCCAAAAGTAAAAATAATCGAAAAGGATAGTGAAGGTGAAAAAATCGTTACTAAGCGTACTCGTGACAGAATTACTGTTAAACGTGAAAAGATAGTAAACACCTCAATAACTAATAGTCCTAAGGAGATCGAAGCCTCTAAACCACCAGAGAACGCTCCTATAGCTCAATCACCGAAACCTCCAATTCAGAAATTACAGAACAATCAAAGGCAAAACAGACCTCAAAACGTTAAGCCTCCAATTGATAATCGTAATAAAGAAAATCAAACTCAATCTGACGATAGTAAGAAAAATGAGGATTTTTTCACAACAATTACTTGTGAAGGAGTTCTTGAAGTTATGGCAGATGGATATGGTTTTTTACGTTCATCAGATTATAACTACTTAAACTCACCAGATGATGTTTATGTATCGCCTTCTCAGGTTCGTTTTCACGGAATGAAACAAGGTGATTTAGTTGAAGGAGAAATTCGCCCACAAAAAGATGGAGAGAAGTATTTTCCTCTTATTAAAGTGATTTCTATAAACGGTCTTGAACCTGATGCTACGAGAGATAGGGTAATGTTTGAATATTTAACTCCTGTTTTTCCATACGAAAAATTTAATCTTACTGGAGGAAAACACAACAACGACTCAAATCGTATTATTGATATGTTTGCCCCTATTGGTAAAGGACAACGTGCTTTAATTGTTGCTCAACCAAAAACTGGTAAAACTATGTTATTAAAATCAATAGCAAACGCTATTGCCGACAATAACCCAGAAGTTTATATGATTGTTTTGCTTATTGATGAGCGTCCTGAAGAGGTAACCGATATGCGAAGAAGTGTCAATGCTGAGGTAATAGCTTCAACGTTTGATGAGCAAGCCAATAAACACGTTAAAGTCGCTGAGATGGTCTTAGACAAGGCTAAACGTATGGTGGAATGTGGTCATGACGTTGTCATACTATTAGACTCCATAACACGTCTAGCTCGTGCTTATAATACTGTTCAGCCACCTTCTGGAAAAGTTCTTTCTGGTGGGGTAGATGCAAATGCTCTTCATAAACCTAAACGTTTTTTTGGTGCAGCACGTAAAACTGAAGAAAAAGGATCTTTAACAATAATAGCTACAGCGTTAATAGAGACGGGTTCTAAGATGGACGAAGTTATTTTCGAAGAGTTTAAAGGTACGGGTAATATGGAGCTTCAATTAGACCGTAAAATCTCTAATAAGCGTATATTCCCAGCTGTGGACATAACGACTTCGAGTACTCGTAGAGAAGATTTGCTTATCGACAGAGAACAACTTCAAAAAATATGGATTATACGTCGTTTACTTGCCGACCGTAATGCTATTGAATCTATTGAATTTGTTAAGAAACAAATGGCTTCAAGTAAAAATAATGATGATATGTTAGATAAAATGAACCAATAAGACTATGTTAAACAGAGTAAAAGACGTCGTACGTTATTATGTTCCCTTTAACGACAACGACACTATCGACGAAATGGAGCACACTTCAAGGCTTCAAGAGGCTGCAGTTGCAACCATATTAAAAATATATGATTTGGACCTTTTAGAGCTTTTAGAACAAAATAAAAGTCAAATTCCAGAAAACGAAAAAACTAAATGGTTTGCCAAAATTCTTAGAAGATATAATGTAGATATCTATAAAGAAGCTGAAAATCCTGAAACAGCAGATAAATTTGTTGCTTTTTATGGAAATCCTCCAAGAGGAAGACAATATTAGCAAAAAATCATAATTATACTAAAAACACTCTCAAATGTAAAATTTGAGAGTGTTTTTTTTGTTTTTCACTTTTTTGATATTTACGGTACATTGACCAAGAAGTTCAAAATATCGAAAAATTTAGGGGGTAATAAAAATTACTATCCAAAAAACAGAAAAGGGGAGTGATTTTAAGATAGTAGTATTATTTTTTCTTATTACAGTGATTATAAAATTCTTACGATTTAACAAATTTATTAAAATATTAAATTTTTACACTAAAAAATAGGGTATTAATATAAAAGTAAATCCCCAAATTAACAATTCTGATTTTAACAAAACTGAAAAAGAGAGTAGTAGGTACATTTGTAATTTCAACAAAAGTAAAAATCCTATTCTAACCTATTATTGTTAAAGTATAGATAAATTACATATATAATAATGTACATATCAGCTTTTTAATATGTCATTATTAAAGTAATTTATTAAGAATTTTACTTTATAAACTTTAATTTTAATATTCCTTATCCTTAATAATAATAACCCTATTACTATATATCATATAATCAACAACTTACTTATGTCTATTAAAGTAATTTATTAGCAAATAGAAACCCTATAAATAAGAGTTAACAGAAAATCAACACATTATATTTTGTTAATAATAAAATTGTGACTATTTTTGCAAGAAATAAATGGTTACAATATGACAATTAATGACAGAATAGAGTTTATTATAAAAGATAAAAAACTTACAGCAAATGATTTTGCTTCTAAATTGGGAGTTCGTGCATCAAATATTTCTCACATTGTAACAGGAAGAAATAAACCCAGCTTTGCTTTTATAGAAAAATTAGCAATCGAATTTCCAGAGATAAATCCTCTATGGCTTTTAAAAGGTGAAGGAGATTTATATCTTTCTAATAATACTGAAACAAAAACAGAAAATCCTCTTCCTGAAAAGGATAATAAGGAGAAATATTTACCATCAGTAATTATTAATACAAATTCAAAAGAACAAAACGTTCCTCTTCAAAAAAACTTATTTGGAGATGAAGAACCTATAGAAAGTTCACTTTTAAAGATTAAAAAATCTCCTATACAACAAAAATCTTTACCTAATAATGTTACAAAAGAGTGTCCTATATCTAATGAGAAGACTAGAAAAATAAAGAATATTATTATCTACTATTCTAATGACTCTTTTGAAGAATTTATACCAAAACATTAACAACAGATCAACTATAAATAGAGATAAAACGTTTATGAAATAACTTCATAAACGTTTTTTTATGTCTAAACCTATCCTATATACTTGATTATTAGCTCTTTATAATCAAGTTACTTTTGTGTATCCATTTGTACTCGTCCAAAATCATTAATATAACAATATCTTATACTGTATTAGATTATAAGCTATAACAATATATTATATACTTATCCCTCTCTAGCAAAAGATTTACTTACACTTAGAATAAGCTGACCTAATTTATTCTCTCCTAAATCATATCACTATAACTACTCGTTATCAAAAATTCAGAGGGTGACAAAATGTCATAGCTCAGCGTGGAACATTATAACTTTACTAGAAAACACCCAAATTCCTCTATTTTCACACGAAAAAAATATCTCGTGCAATTATTCAACAATTTTAGGTTCTTCGTAAGTTTGTGATGCTTTAAGCCCAATAGCCCTACTCATGTAAATATCATCGTGTTCTCCATCTATGGCTCCAAAAGTTCCGTCTTCTTTTATTTCATACATATCTATTTCGTCTAAAGCTCTTGAGTCCCGTTCTATATATGACTCTTCACGTAATCTTTTATTCATTTGATTTATTAAATCACTTTTTGAAGCCCTTGAAGTAAAAAAACCATATCTTTCGGGATATCCCTCAACAATACGTTGAGGATCTGTTCTACAATATAAATTCTCATAAATACCCTTTATTTCATCAAGAATTGTTAAAGTATGATCTCCCTCTGTTCCTTTTGGGTTTAAAGAATTGGCTTCAATAACCAAAAGTGCATTATTAAAATATTTAGATATCTGCACAGCTTTCCAAATAGCTAAATCTTGATCTAAATGGAACTTTGCCGTGCCTATACACTCTTCCACACCACCGTCAGTAAGCCAATATCTGTCTATAATAGATATTACCGACCAATCTGCACCATCATTTCTACCACCTATATCCATACTTACAATATACCTTCTTCGGATATTAGTTTTTTTATCAGGCAACGCCCATAACCAAATAAATCCTCCCTCATATTCTCTAAAACATAAAGAATCGTTTATTGCTTTTTTCCCATGATGTTCATCAGCAAACATATCTCCTACATACACTGCTTTTTTAGCGTATTTACGCATATTATCGACATACATTGGACTATGTGCTCTTCTGCCCGTAGACTGAAATGCTTCTTGTGGTGTGGTCGGAAATTCACACCCCATTCGCCAATCATCATAACTATCTAAGTGCTTTTTATCTCTATACCAATTTATCCCTTCAAGCGTAGCTCCGAGCTGAAAATAATCCATCTCTTTTTTACTCATATCTCGGATAAACTCGACCTTTTTATCATTGTTTTCAAAAGGTTTTTTATACATATCTATCATAAACCAAGGGATAAAAAGAGGGATATATCCACTTTGATTAGTTGTAGCTTTTACCCATTCTCTATGAAAAAAATTACCTATGCCTTTTGCTGTACTCTCCATTACGATCATAGAATAAGGCGTTAAAGGCACTGTTCCCGCTATTGATTGTATTAAATCCTCGGGCTTTTTTCCATCAGTAGATTTCCATAAACCAACCTCCGAGAGATGTGCCATCATAACATCTGCAGAACGTAAAGAATCTGGTTTCTGCATAGAACCTAAATAGACAATACACTCTCTACCTCTTATTATTTTAGTTTTTGAAGAACCTTCAAAATTTTCAAATTTAATTTCATATATCTCTTTAGGGTGCATAGAAGCTAGCCTGCTATACATTGATTTAATATTTCTTGACTGATCTTCAACATCGGCAACAATCACAGAATGCCATGCTCGACGATGAAAAATTTGTATCCAAGCCATAAAAATTTGAATCATCGTTGAACCTCCCCATTGTCTAGCTTTAAGTAAAATAATACGTATAGGTTCTTGCTTTTCTATTTGCTTATTCAGTATTTTTAGTAGCTCTAACTGTGGTTTACGCAAAATAAAAGGCACTATATTTTTTGTAATTTTATCTTGAATTTTAACGCACGTAGCACACCAATATTCATAATCATATTTTATCCTTAATTTAAGGACAAATAGCATAACTTTTTTGATTGGGATTTTATGTTTACGAGCGTAAGCATTTATATTTTTAGAGCTTGCCATATCTTTAATCTGCTCATTATCAAGCATTAGCTCAGGTAATAAAAGATATCTATTTTTATCTATTTCAAGAGAAAATCTCTTTATTGGAGAACCTATACCCGTTAAAGGATCGTAAGGTTTATTTTCTTCTTCAAGACGATTTTTGTTTTCTTCAATGATATATGATACATCAATATTGCTCATTATTATTATTTTGAATTCTATCACTCTGTGTGTTTAGGTTAGCTCTAAGTACTTCATTTTCAACTTGTCCTTCATTATTTAATGTTTTACACACAATGGAACAAATATAGTTTGGCGTAAGATTATATTGGGAACTTAGAATTTCATAATAATATTGTCGTGCGACAAAATCTGCTACTTCTGGATATTTTTCCTTAGTTTGCTTACATAGTTGCTTATAACTATTGTAGATTTCATAATGTTTAATTATGGTAACGTCGTTGTGAATAATTTGGGTTTTATTCATAGCTTTAAGTTTATTTTTAGTGAATCAAATACACAAAACAATAATCCTTATACAATCATTAATTGTATAATACTTGTCTTTTTTGTAATGCAAATATATAGTATATCCCGAGTATTAATATATTAAAATTATAAAAAAAATTACAATCTGTGTATTCCTAGCAACTATTTGCATAAATAAACAACTTTATTAGATGTATTTCATCATAAAATTAATTGTAATATATTTAATTAACGGTCTAAAAGCCAATAAAATAATTGTAAAAAAAATATCTCCTACTTTTATCAAGTAGGAGATACAAATATTTATATTTAGTTATAAATTATTTTTATATATTTCTCTAATATTGTTTTGAAATATACCACAACACAACGCCAGTAGCTACAGATACATTTAAAGAATGTTTTGTACCATATTGAGGTATTTCAATTGCTAAATCACTCATATCTGCAATTTCTTGGGAAACTCCCATCACCTCATGCCCTAAGATAAGAGCATATTTTTTTGATTTATCGACAACAAAATCATCTAGCATAACCGAATTTTCGATTTGCTCAATAGATATTATTGTATAACCTTCTGATTTTAGATTTGTTACCGCTTCTTTTGTATTCTCCCAGTATTGCCAATCAACGCTTAATTCAGCACCAATAGCAGTCTTATGTATCTCTTTATTAGGTGGAGTAGCCGTAATTCCACATAAATGGAATTTATCGACAGCAAACGCATCACAAGTCCTAAATATTGAACCTATATTATTTAAACTTCTAACATTATCTGCTACAACAACTATTGGTCTTTTGTCTGTTTTTTTAAATTCTTCAACAGTTAATCTCCCCAATTCCTCGTTTTTAATCTTCCTCATAATTAACTAATCTTTAGTAATATATTTTGCAGTATAACTGTTTTTCTTACCTATTATTCCTTCTCGAGTGCCCTCATATATAAGGTTTCCACCCTTTTCTCCACCATCTTTTCCAATATCAATAATCCAATCTGCTGCATTTATAACTTCAAGATTATGCTCTATAACTATCACAGTATTTCCTCTTTCAACCAGCTTATTAAGAGATTTCAGAAGTATAGAGATATCATAAAAATGGAGACCCGTGGTTGGCTCATCAAGAATAAAAAGAGTATTTCCCGTATCTCTTTTAGACAATTCACTTGCTAGCTTTATTCTTTGACATTCTCCTCCAGAAAGCGTTGTAGAAGGCTGTCCTAGAGTTATATATCCTAAACCGACATCTATTAAAGCCGATAATTTAATATTTATATTAGGAATAGACTCAAAAAAACTTTGAGCTTCATTTATTGTCATCTCTAATATATCATAAATATTTTTACCTTTAAAACGAACTTTCAGCGTTTCAGCATTATATCTTCTACCATTACAAACGGGACATTTTACATATACATCTGGCAGAAAATTCATCTCTATAGTTTTCACACCTGCTCCCGAACACTCTTCACATCGTCCTCCTTTTACATTAAAAGAAAAACGTCCTGCTTTAAACCCTCTAATTTTTGAATCATGAGTCTGTTCAAAAAGATTACGTATATCTGTCATCACACTGGTATAAGTTGCAGGATTACTCCTTGGACTTTTACCTATAGCCGACTGATCTACAGTAACTATTTTATCAACATTATCGACACCTTCAATAGATTCATATTCTAATGGAGTATCGAATGTTCTATATATATTTCTTGAAATAAGAGGTCTTAATGTGCTATTTATTAAGGTAGATTTTCCACTTCCACTAACTCCAGTTATACATATAAATTTTCCTAAAGGAAAAGCTACATCTATAGATTTTAAGTTATTACCTTTAGCTCCAAAAAGTTTTATCTCTTTACCATTTCCTTCTCGTGGAGAGTTATTTTTCTCAATTATTTTTCTTCCTGAAAGGTAGTCTGCGGTGATACTTTTGCTTTTTATCAAATCGTCAAAAGTCCCACTCAAAACAACTTCGCCTCCATTTTTTCCTGCTCCATGACCAATATCAATAATCCAATCTGCCTGACGCATTATCTCTTCATCGTGTTCAACAACAATAACGGTATTTCCAATATCCCTAAGATGTTTTAAAGATTTTATAAGTTTCTCGTTATCTTTTTGGTGAAGTCCAATACTTGGTTCATCAAGAATATATGTTACATTAACCAATTTTGAACCTATCTGTGTTGCTAAACGAATACGTTGACTTTCCCCTCCTGAAAGGGTTGCCGAGCATCTACTCAATGATAGATAGTCTAACCCTACATCTATAAGAAACGACGCTCTTTGGCTTATTTCACCTATTATTTCATGAGCAATACGTTTATTCTTTTTTGATAGATTTTCATCTATTCCTTCAATCCAATCTTTAAGTGCTGAGATACTCATTTTCGAGACATCTCCCATATTTTTTCCGTCAATCCTAAAGTAATTTGTCTGTTGATTTAGTCGAGTACCATGACAAACATCACAAATTTCTTTTTTTACAAATTGACTTTTCCACTTATCTCCACGTTTTGTAGACTCATCATCAATACTATTTTCTATCTCCGCAACAATACCTTTCCACATTATTAAGTGTGTGCCTCCAATAACTCCCATATCTTTGGATTCTATCTTCAAAGCATTAGAATCACCTTTCATAATAATATCGATAATATCTGAATCAAGCTCGCTTATTGGATCGTCTAATGAGAATTCGTGTCTTTTACTTAAAGCATCAAGAAGAACAAAATTGATATTCTTTTTTCTTTTACCCAAAGATAAAATAGCCCCATCATTTATAGATAGATTATTCTTAGGTATAATCTTAGATATATCGAATACAGCTCTCTCTCCAAGCCCGTTACAAGCGGGACAAGCACCTCGAGGTGAATTGAATGAAAAAGAAAAAGGAGCAGGTTCATCATAGGCGATACCTGTTGTTGGACACATCAGATTTCTACTATAAAAACGTGATGTATTACTTTCGTAATCAAAAATACTTATCGTATTCTTGCCATATCCCATAGCTTGTTCCACGCTTTTTTTAAGACGAGAAACATCAAGATCTTCTACTACAAGCCTATCAACAACTAAATCTATATAGTGATTTTTATATCTATCTAAAGACATTCCATATTGCATCTCTTGAATTTCTCCATCGAGATTTACATAAATGAATCCTTTTTTAATAAACGACTCTAAAAGCTCTCTATAATTACCTTTACGACCCCTTATTATAGGTGCCATAATAGCTATTTTCTTGCCATCATATTTTTGTGTTATTAAAGAAAGAATCTGGTCATCACTAAGACGCACCATCTCTTCTCCAGTTTCTGAGGAGTATGCCGTAGATGCTCTGGCAAAAAGAAGTCTAAGGAAATCGTTGATTTCCGTAACTGTTCCTACTGTTGAGCGTGGGTTTTTATTTGTGGTTTTTTGTTCTATAGCCACAACAGGACTAAGTCCTTCAATTTTATCAATATTTGGGCGTTCCATGCCTCCAATAAATTGACGAGCATAAGACGATAGAGTCTCCATAAATCGTCGTTGCCCCTCAGCATATATCGTATCAAATGCCAAAGAAGACTTACCACTTCCTGAAAGACCAGTTATTACTGTTAGAGAATTTCGAGGTAATTCGACATCAATATTTTTGAGGTTATGTTCTCTTGCTCCAAATATTTTTATTTTTTGTTCAGCCATTTTTTTGTTAAAATATATCAATAATCCATTGAAAGAAATTCTGATCATAAAGCATCTTTCCAAGCGATATTATAATCATAGTTATCATAATCCAACGAATGTATTTGACTCCTAAAGTTTTTGCGTGTTTCGAAGCAATGTATGCTCCTAAAATGTTACCTATACTATGTATTAAACCATATTCATAATTAATGTGTCCAGAAATCATAAAAGGTATTATAGCGACAACTGATAATATTAATGCGGTAAATGCTTTTAAGGCATTAGCTCGTATAAGGTCATATCCAAGTCCGAAAATATAAACAGTAAGTAGCATATAACCCATTCCTGAATAAGCTGTTCCTGCATACAATCCTATCACAAAAAACCAAAGTTTATGTTTCAATTTCATGCTGTGCTGTATGCCGTCATTAGGACGTTCTATTATAGAACGTTTAGCAAATACCATAACTAACGAGAAAAGCCCCCCTAATATAAATATTGCCGTTATCACTTTTTCTGAACCCCAATTTGCATATATAGACCCAATGAGAGTACCTATCCCTATAGGTAAAAACATCTTTAAGCCATGTTTTATATCCAATAAACCTTGTCTTCTAAATTCAAGCGTTGACGTAAGATTTTGAAGGAATACACAAATTCTATTTGTTCCTAAAGCAGTAGTAATAGGCATTCCAAAAGCCATTAATACCGTTGTTGAAACTATAACGCCCCCCGCAGCATAGGTATTTATTATACCAACCATGAGACCCGAAGCTATAAGTGTTATAATTGTTACAAAACTCATATTTACTACTGTAATAAAAATTTATCTGCATCGAGGTGTGCAGGGAAATTATTTCTATACTTTTCTAGCTCCTCAAGCGACAAAGAAAAGTTTATAACTCCTTGGCTATAAGGTTTCAAATTTGCCAAAGTTTCTCCTTTAAAATTATATATTGCAGAATCTCCACTATATTTCATTTTTATATCTTCACCAACACGATTGCAAGAAACAAGATAACTAAGATTTTCTATAGCACGAGCTTGCGAAAGCGTTTTCCACGCAAAAGAGCGTAAATCAGGCCACGAAGCAACATATATCATCAAATCATAATCGTTATTATTTCTAGACCACACAGGAAAACGCAAATCATAACAAACCATGGGCAAAATCCGCCAACCCATATAATTTATTATCACTCGTTCACTGCCCATTTCATAAGTCTCTTGCTCCTTAGCCATACGAAAAAGATGACGTTTATCATATTTTGTCACTTCTCCTTGAGGTGTCACAAACAAAAATCTATTATAGTATT